>JAHIMF010000041.1 GCA_018896645.1 Patescibacteria group bacterium
GATTATGATGACGCTAGAAAGGAGATTGCCGAAAAAGTCGGACCGGTTTCTGGCGTGAAAACAATTTTGGAATGGGGCAAGCCAAGATATCCAGGGATTTCTGATATTGATTTTTTTGTGGTGTTTGAGCAGGAGTCGCCGAGCATGTGCATCCCCCCTTCAGTCAAGTTGAGCCCGAAGACCCAGTATTTGATGAAGCATAAGTTTTTAGTGATTTCCGACAAGCATCTTGAGGATCTTTTGTATATGGCTCCTTGGATTACTTATAACAATCCAGAAAAATTGCCGGCAATATACAGCAAGGGAGAAGCGAATTTTTAAAAAATAAATTTAAGCGATGAAGAGGAGAGAATTTTAAATTTGATGTTTTTGTATGAACAAAATGAACAGATGGTTGATTTGGCTACGTGTTTTCACAACAAAAGTCTTCCTTTGCGGCATATCTTAGCGTTGCTGAATCTTGCTAAGCGAGTTGTACAGAAAGCCAATGAATATTGCGAACAAAAAATTGAAACAGATCTGGAGGCGCGGCTTGCTAAAATTATTAAGAATTGGTTTAAAACCGATATTAAAGAAATGCTCCCAGAGATTCTCTACTTGGTGGAGGAGGCGGCAAGAATTAGTTTTACTGCTCCTTTTTCCTTTGCTGATGCGATTAAAGATAAGGTAAGCTATGTTAAATTAGATGAGATTGTTGGTTCTTCAAAAAACAGAGTTAAGAATTCAAACAATAATGTATTTTTTACCTCTTTTGCTTATAATAAACTTTTTACCGATTTAGAACTGACTCCCAAGGAAGCGCTTGAGGCCTCGCTTAAGATGTATAAAAAATTTAAAATGCCGGGCAAAAAGGAGGAGATACCCTTATGGATCACCGTTCAACCATATCTTGCCTCGGTAAATCTTACTGCTTATTTTTGTTTAGAGGGCGGTTTGCTTGCCGACCGTTTTAGAAAAGATATTTTTTTCTCTGGCGACAAGTTTCCAGTTTTGGATTATCCGGTTATAGCAAAGCGAACCCGCCTCATCGCCGGATTGGTGGATCATTATATACCCAGAGAAGGCCAAGGCACGCAGGGCAAGGGCATACTTTTTGGCGCTAGTTTTTTTAATTATCTTTACCGAGACGAGACATTAAAGAGAAAATTGCTCATCCGTTATATTAAGCGGGAGTATTTTCAGAAATTAGTTATGCTTTTTAAAAACAATCAAAGATAAATTAAAATTATTTTAACGAATCTCGGAAATATTTTTTTCAAGATAATGTGCAAGGTTTTAAATTTATGAGTAATCAAGAAATTATTAAACGGTTTGATGATTGCGCCAAAGACTATTTAGAAAAGTATTATGGCGATAAAGTGTTGAATCATCAGGGTTATCCTCAAGCTGTTATTCGTCGCCAGTATCTGTTTGAAATGCTGACAACTAAAAGCGGTAATGTTTTAGACATTGGTTGCGGCGTTGGCAATATTGCTTATGATTTTTATCTTCTGGGATTTCGGGTTTGGGGAATAGATATTTCTTCAAAAATGGTAGAGGAGGCGCGCAAAAAGATTCCAGCAGAAACCCAGATTATGGTTGAAAGATTAAAAGACAGAATCGCTGGTGATTCTGTGAAAACTGGGGCGGTTAAGGCGATAATTCCGGAAAAAGAGCCCAGAGTTGAACCGAGTTTATTTTTTGATTGCGCTGACTTTTTGGAAAAAGAATATCCTAACGATTTTTTTGATTGCGTAATCGCCTTGGGATTCATAGAGTACGTAGATTCGCCAGAGTTGGTGATTGAAAAAATTTCCAGAATTGCCAAAAGCGGAGGCGAAGTTTTTATCACCGTTCCGCTTAATTCCTGTATTTATAAGAAGATTAAAAAACCCAAAAAGGAACAAGACAGTGGAAATTTTGCTTATCATTATTTTAGTTACAAGAAATTGGATGAACTTTGCGGAAAGTATGGCTTAATTAAGAAAGATTTTCATTTTTTTCATTTTTTTATTATCCCGCCGTTCATAGATAAAATTTTAAATAAAATAATTGGGGCTGATAAAGTCATAATTTTTAATCAAAGGTTTGAACGGTGGAGCAGAAGGGTTTCTAGCAGATTTTTAGCGGGCGGTTATTTAATCAAGGCGGTTAAAAAATAGCTCCCTTTAATTTATGGCTGACGATTTAGTAAAAAATATTACTTTTAGTTTTGATGACGGTAGCAGAGAAGATTTGAGATTGTTGGAGCTGCTAAACAGATACAACTTAAAAGGAACTTTTTATGTTCCCAAGAATTTTCGTTTACGGACATTGACTGATGCCGATGTGAAACTTATCGCCAGAACCCAGGAAATTGGCGGGCACACGCTTCATCATCAGACATTGACCGAGCTGTCACCCGCACAACAAAGAAAAGAAATATTTGATTCTAAGAAATATTTGGAAGAATTGACAGGCAAAAAAGTGGGCGTGATGAGCTACCCCAATGGTCCTTACAATGCAGATATTATTGAGCTTCTCAAAGAAGCGGGTTATCTCGGCGCCCGGACTGTTAAGCGAGGGCCGTTTAGCTCTCCGAACAGTTTTGAGCTCGCTGTCACTTTGCAATTTTATCCGTTTCCTTTGCGCAAGAAAGATAAAAACTCTTTTCTTTGGGGTCGGTATTTATTTGGCCCTCTTTGGTGGCATAGGGACCTAACAAAATACCTGCTGCCTATCTCATTTTTATCGTGGAAACGGTTGTCCAGAAACTCATTTGATTACATCAATAAACATGGAGGCACGCTCCATTTTTGGGGTCATGGTTGGGAGATTGAGAAATATGGATTTTGGCAAGAGGTTGAGGCGTTTTTGAAGTATGTTTCCGGAAGAGACGATGTTGAATATGTTACTAACGGCGAGCTTGTAAAAAAATTATTTTATGAAGATACTAATATTAATGGATAAACTTCCCCCAGAAGACAAGGGCGGTGCGGAAATCGTTTGTTTAAATTTGGCCTGGGAATATCAAAAACAAGGTAATGAAGTGGGAGTTATCACAACTACTCGCAAGAAGGAATCACAAGGAAATTCTCTGGACCGCGGAGTGAAGGTCCACCGGATTTATTCTAATTACCATAATCGTTGGCAGCCGTATGTCAGTTTGTATAATCCGTGGGTAGTTGCCAGGGTCAGGAAAATTTTGGCCAAAGAAAAACCAGATATTGTCCATGCCCATGTTGTTCATAAACATTTGTCGTATTACAGCTTGAAGATAGTAAAAGAAATGGACATACCATTGGTTATTACTTTGCATGATTGCCTATCAATTTGCTATAAAAAGTTCACTTGTTTTTATGACATTAAGGATTTGGATAATTCGCCTAATATTAATTATAAAGTCAAATCCTTAAAATGTTGGTGGTGCCAAAAATTAAGATATTTTCCTTTGCGCAATTTATTTGTCAGACGTTTTTTAAATACCTATCCTGATAAAGTCATAACAGTCAGTCAGGAGTTAAAAAAATTAGTGGAAGCCAATGGTATCAAAGTATCAGACACAATTCATAACGGTGTTGATGCGGATAATTTTAAGATTGATGATCAGGAAATTGAAAATTTTAAAAAACTTTTTTCTTTGAGCGGGAAGAAGATAGTACTTTGCGCTGGTAGGTTGAATGAAACAAAGGGTTGTAATCAGCTTTTAGCTGCGATGAGGCGGGTTGGTCAAAATTTGACGGATGTTGTTTTACTGTTGCTTGCGAAAAAAGATGAATACAGCGAATCTTTGGTTAAGCGGGCCGCGGAGTCGGGCGTTAAAATAATTCTCACCGGCTGGCTGAACGGCAAAGATTTAATTGCGGCATATCATGCGGCCGATCTGGTAGTGACGCCCTCCATTTGTTTTGATACTTTTGGTATGGTAAACATTGAGGCAATGGCTTCTGAAAAGCCAGCCATCACCTCATGTTTTGGCGGCGGCAAGGAGATTGTAATTGATAACCAATCGGGTTATATAGTTAATCCTTTTGATGTTAATATATTCACCAAGCGGCTTAAAGCGCTGCTAACCGATGCTGACAAGGCCAAGGAGATGGGCGAATGCGGCAGAAAGATTGTGCAAGAGAAATTTCTTTTAGAATACTCGGCGCAAAAATATTTAAATTTATTTAAAGAATTAACCTCATGACGGATGCGATTTTATTTTTCCCAAAGACCGGGCCCAATTCAACGGCTCATCTCCCGATGAGCTTGCTTATGGTTGCGGCCCCTTTAGTTGAGCATGGTTATGAGGTTAAAATCATTGACCAGCGGTTAGAGGATGACTGGCAAGAAAAGTTGGCATCTGCTCTTAACGGCGGCGTTCTATTGGTTGGTTTTTCTGTGCTAACAGGCAAACAAATACTCTACGGTTTGGAAGCTTCTAAGTTCATTAAAGAAAACAGCAATGCTAAGGTGGTTTGGGGCGGGGTCCACCCCTCTTTATTGCCAAGACAAACTCTTGAGAATCATTATATTGATTTTGTAATTATTGGTGAAGGCGAGCAGGTGTTTGAGCGCTTGTTAGAGAAATTGAAAAATAGTGATGCCAATTATTCAGATGTGGATGGCCTCGGATATAAAAAAGATAGTGAAATATACATCAACGAGCAAAAGGATTTTATTGACCTAAATGCTCTGCCGTCGATTCCTTATAATTTAGTTGAAGTTGAGAAATATGTTACCAAAAAATCATTCGCTTCGGGAAATCCTGGCCGAAATGTGGCTATTTATACCAGCCGCGGTTGTCCGCATCGTTGTGCGTTTTGCTACAACCTGAAATTTAACAAACGGCGCTGGCGAGGCAAGTCAGCCGAGAAGGTAATAATCGAGCTTGGACATTGGATAGACAGGTATAATATCAACGCTTTTGAAATTGAAGATGACGAATTTTTTGTTGATTTGAACCGCGTGCGTGAAATCTGCCTAAAAATCATTGAAAAAGGTTGGCAAATAGAAATATTTTCCAGCTCGCGGGTAAATTATTTAGAAAATATGGATGATGATTTTTTAAAATTGCTGTTTCGCGCTGGCTTCAAAACTTTGTCCTTCGGAGTAGAATCTGGCTCGCCAGAGATCCAAAAAGAAATTCATAAGGATATAACGAACGAACAGGTGTTCTCCGCAGTGAGGCGGTTGGGCAAAGCCGGCATCAATTCAAAATATTATTTTATGTGTGGTTTTCCCGGCGAGTCCATTGGGCAGTTGTACGAGACGATTGATTTGATTTACAAAATGAAGCAGGAGGACCGGCGCGTGCGCATTCCGCCTTGGCGCATTTATACGCCATATCATGGCACCGAGTTGTATGAGAAGAGTATTCTGTCTGGTTGGCACCCGCCCAAGAACCTCAAGGCCTGGGCAAATTATGATTTTGAAACAGCGAATATGCCCTGGCTGAACCGAAAAAAGAAAGTTATTATAAAAAACGCCGCTTGGATGTCAAAATATGTTGTTCTTGACAATAATGCCGGCGGCGGTATAAAATATAAACTGGGCCGGTTGTTTGGCAAGTGGATTGATTTCAGGTGGCGGCATCATTGGTTTTTCTTCGCGCCGGAAAGATCAATTCTATTGCTGGTAAAAGATTAGGTTAGTATAATGTTTGATTTTAAGCTAACCGCAGATTAAGGCGCTTGTTCCTCAATTAGGCTTTGTCTAAGTTTAACACGCCTCACATTTAATTTATAGCATTATGAAAGTTTTGCTGGTTAATCCGGCTCGCACCTATTATAAAGGTTCAAAGGGAGTGAGGTTAGGATTGCCTTTGGGTTTGATGTATATTGCCAGTGTTTTAGAGAAAAATTCCATTCCGGTAAAAATATTTGACACTCTTATTTCTGCTTCCACTAAAATTACAGAGCATTCAGACCATATTTATCACGGGGTGGGTGATGATTTTTTTAAAGAGGTTATTGTCAGGGAAAAACCGGATGTGGTAGGGATTACTAGTCCGTTTACGGCTCAGGTTGGGAATTCTTGCGAGGCGGCTAGACTAATTAAAGAAGTTGATCCCAATATTTTTGTGGTTATCGGCGGACCTCATTTTGCAGTTTTGGGCCAAGAATTTTTAAAAGAAAACAAAAATATTGACGCCGCTATGATTGGCGAGGGCGAATTGGTAATGCCGACACTGCTAGAAACAATAGAAAATAACCAACCTTTTAATGCGATTGATGGATTGATTTATCGCTCTATTAATGACAGCGGAGAATCAGTGGTGATTGCGAATAATCCGAAGCTTATAAATGATTTGGATAGTTTGCCATTCCCAGCTTATCATTTGATTGATATGGAAAGATACTTTGACTTTTTGAGAGAAGGTCTTTACGCTCGGCCGGGCCAACAAAAAAGGTCAATCTCAATGATTACGAGTCGGGGCTGTCCGTTTAATTGTGTTTTTTGTTCAATTCATTTGCATATGGGAAAAATTTGGCGCGCTCATTCGGCTGATTATGTAATTTCTCATATTGAGCGGGTGGTTAATAAATACGGGGTGGAGCACATATCGTTTGAAGATGATAATTTTACATCAAACTTCAAGAGATGCGAGAAGATCTTTGATTATTTATTAGAAAAAAAGATTAATATTACCTGGGATACTCCAAACGGAGTTCGGGCAGATACTCTAAATAAGGATTTGCTTAAAAAAATGAAAAAATCGGGCTGTACGGAGTTAGTAATCGGGACCGAGTCCGGAGATCAGGATACCTTGGATAATATTATTAAAAAAAATTTAAGATTAGAGAAAGTTGTTCAAGTTGCCCGATGGTGCAAGGAATTAAAGATTGAACTTAATTCTTTTTTCGTGATTGGTTTTCCCGGAGAAACTAAAGAGAAAATTCAGAAAACAATTGATTTTGCTTTTTTGCTTTATAAAAAATTTAACGTAAGACCGAATTTGATGACAGCTACTCCGTTAATCGGAACCGAACTACATAAGATAGTTGTCAGTAATGGATATCTAATAGAAGAGGTGACGGCTGAAAATTTAGCTTTGGCAACTCAACCAAGAGGTAAGCCCTTAATCAAGACCCCCGAGTTTTCTCCTGAAGATTTAAAGGAGTCTGACAGAGAATTGAAGACACGGTTAGCGAGATTAAATTTAGTCCGAAGATTAATAAACCCCAGGGAGTGGCTTAGGTTGTTGAGATTATTTTTAAGTAGGCCTTCAAGATTAATTTTGTATCTAAAAAAGCTTTGCGGTTGAAATTTGACTTTTAGCGGATAATTAGCTAAAATTATACAAAAGATTACTTAAAAAGAATGCCTAAACTGTTTAGAATATTTAAATATATTCCCGGAACCCAAAACAGGTTTTTTAAAAAACTTATTTTGGTTTTTTTCATTTTAGGTTTGATAGCTGTTATCTTTCTGACAATTTTTGTGGCCGAGTATAAGGATTTTAATGACGTAATAAAGGCCAAGGTTCCGAAGTTGTCTTGGCTGGCTGAGTCTTACAATCTTCTGGATGTTCTTTATTTTTATTCTTATTTTCAGGAAACAAAATTACCTAAATACGAGATAATTATAGAAGAAGAAAATTTAAAAGTCCTTAATGAAAATTTGCCCGATATTAGTGAAATAACTTTGAGCGAGGAGTATAAAAAGAATTCAGTACCAGCGATCTTAAAATATAATGGAGAGGATTTTGAAGTAAAGGTAAGATATCGGGGAGATTCGCAGGTTCATTGGGCATATCCTAAAAAGTCTTGGCGCGTGGAGTTAACAAATAAAACAATGGAAGACAAGGGTTTGATTAACGGTATGGAAAGTTTTAACTTGATTATAGGCGGGGACCGGTCTTTGGTCACAGAACAGCTAAGCTATTACCGATCCAAAAAATTAGGCTTAGCAGTGCCGCACAGCGAATTTGTTGATTTAGAAATTAATGGAAAATATCAAGGAGCATATTGGCTTCTGGAGACCTGGGATAAAACATTCCTAGAGAAAAATAAAGTGGCATCAGATATAAACCTTTATGGCGAGAATGTTGAACGTTATGAACAAAAAAATATCTTTGCCAGTACTGACAGATGGACAAAATATACTTCAGACGAGATGGCGCTTTTTGATAATTTTGCGGAAGTTGAGCAGTTATTGTACTTGTTAGAAATTCCAGACGAAGAATTTTATGAAAAAATTTCCGAACTGGTTGATTTGGACAGTTTCTATAAATGGAACACGATTACTTTATTAGTCGGTGGCGATGGTCAGAAATATTCTAATAACATTCGAATGTATTTTGACAATACGCAGGGCAAGTTCAATTTTATTCCTTGGGATATCAGCCAGGTAGAAAGGCCAGAGCTTTATGATGCTTATGTAAGCCCGATTATAGACCGGATTTTAAGCAATCCAAGGTTTTTACAAGAGAGAAATAATTATTTATGGGATTATGTAAAAAATGAAGAAAATTTAGAGGATGACTTGAAATATTACGATGAGCTTTTTGGTAAAGTTAAAATTTCCTTTCATAAAGATCATTTAAAACTTTATAGTAATTTATTTTTTGACAGACAAGTTAGCAACCGAAGAAAATTGTTGATTGAACAGGTTGAGAACATAAAAAATAAACTTTCCGAAGCCAAGGTTTCGGTGGAAGCGAGGATTGACACTGATTTTAACAGTAGTCGAAGAGTAGTGGCGGACTTAAATTTTTTAACTCAAAATTTTAATAGTTTAAACATAAAAAAAATTTCTTTTAGATGGGATGAGCCGGGAAGTTTTAAATTATATGATGATACCAATAATAATGGGATTTGGGACGATAAGGATCAGTTAGTCGGGAATTTTAAAAGAGATAATAAATGGCACGAAATTGATTTGAATAAAGAAATTTTTGCCAGGCGGGATTATGATGATTATAAGAAATTTAAACAGGATAAGTTTTATCAAGAGAACTTTTTTAATCCCGTTAACATCATTATTACGCCATACCGTCTTTTCATAGTTTCGCAAGTACCTAAATTTGTGCCAGAAAATTTTAAATTTAAAATAGAGAATTCTTTAACCGGCAAAGAGGCCGATTTGACTAAGCGCTTTATTGACCTGGCCACTTTTGCTAATTTTGAAGATATTTTTAAAAATAGAGAGCAATTTATTTTGGATAATCCGATTTTTAAGTTGAACGAAGAGGGGATAGTTTTACAAACTGGAATTTATCAAATTAACAAAGACATAATAATACCCAAGAATACAAGCTTGACAATTCAAGTCGGGACGATTTTGAACTTTGCTTCTTCTACCTCCATGGTCTCTTATAGTCCGGTTAATATTTCCGGTACTAAGAATAATCCTATTATTTTTACGGCTCAAGATAAAAACAGGCCTTGGGGCGTCCTTGGTTTGACATCCGGAGCGGACGGCAGTATTATTAATTATGCTATATTTGAACACGGAAGCGATGATTATATTAACGGAATCTATTTTTCCGGCATGGTTTCTAGTTATTTTGCCAAAACTGCGATTGACAACTCTACTTTCCAGTATGCCCAAGCTGATGACGGTTTAAACATCAAAAATTCTAGTTCTACTATATCCAATAGTTTTTTTCACCGCAATAGCGCTGATGGTCTAGATTTGGACTTTAGTAATTCTCGCGTGGAAAATAATCGTTTTATTGGCAATGGCAATGATGGTTTGGATCTCTCAAGTCATCAGCCATTTATTTTGAATAATTATATTGAGGGATCGGGCGATAAAGGAATTAGCATTGGCGAAGATTCAAAAGCGATTATTATTAATAATTTGATGAAAGACAATAAAATTGGCATTGAGATAAAAGACCTTTCCGAACCGCAAGTGATTAATTGTACTATTATTGGCAATGAGATTGGCATAAATTCATACCAAAAGAAGGCAATCTTTGGAGGCGGACATGGAAAAGTTTACAACTCTGTAATCTGGGCAAACGATGAGCAAATTACGTTTGACAATAAGTCCACAATCAGCATTAACCAAACTGACGTTGAGGGCGGTTACGAGGGTAATGGCAACCTGAATTTAGATCCAAAATTTGCTGATGATTTTAAAACTCAAAATAGCCAGATGAGGATTAATTTGGATTATTTAAAACAATATTTAGAGATTTTGCCCAAAGAATTATTTATGGGAATATATTAGTATGCGTTTGCGATTTAGATATTTTTTCAGATTAACAAAATTTATATTAGCGCCGCTCGTGGTGTTGTTTATGATTGCGGCGGCGGTTTTTGTTATAGAGGCCAAGGATTTGCGGAGCCAGCCCGTTTTTGCCCGACTGATTGCGTTTATAGATGCCAGAGGCATAAATAAGGTTTTAGATATTTTTTATCTTCATCATTCTTTTGAAAAGCGGAAATTGCCTACCTTCAAGCTTACTGTTGAGAAAGATTCCGAAAAAAAATTAGATGAGATGGCCCGGGCCGCGATTGCGGCGGATTTTCTCTTTGATGAAAATAAAGAATTTGTGCCGGCGACTCTTGTTTATAACGGTCAAAAATATCAAGTTGATATCCGTTATCGCGGGGACGGAGATATCCACTGGAAGTTCCCCAAAAAGTCCTGGAGGATTCGACTGAAAGGTGGCGAGCACATAATGGGTTTTAACAATTTTGATTTGATTGTGCCCCGGGACCGGGGATTTGTTCTGGAAAATTTGAATAACTACCGAGCCGGAAAGCTGGGATTGCCGTCTTTGCGGGACCAGTTCGTTGACCTTGAAGTTAATGGCAGTTTTCATGGCCCATATTGGCTGGTAGATCATGACTACAGTGAATCATTAGAGGTTAGCAAGCGGCCGGCTGATGTCAATACTTACGGCGGTTATGTGCGGGGAAGGCCTCAATGGGAAGATACAAATGATACGGGCCGGTGGCAGAAGTACAGCGAGGACAAGGTTTCGCAGTTTGATAATTATGCGGAAATGGATAAACTTCTCGACTTTCTCAAAAATACAGAAACAGAAGAATTCTATTTGAGGATTGGGGAGCTCGTGGACCTTAGAAGTATGTATGCTTGGCAAGTCCTGACGGAACTTTCTGGCAGTGATCATAATGGGTTTGGAAATAGCAGGTTATATTTTGATAACACTTTGGGTAAATTTAGTATTATCCCTTGGGACATAGAAGGCGGCGGGGCTCCACCTGACTATGCCTCCAATCTTTTGCTTGCCCGCATTTTTAAAAATCCTCAATTTTTACACGAGAAGAACGAATTACTGTGGAGCTATGTATCGGACGCGGCTAATTTGAAGGATGATTTGGCCCATTATGACGAATTATACAACGAAGTTAAGACATCCTTTTATAAAGACCGCAAGAAGCAGGTAAGCAGTTACCAGTTTGATAAAGAGGTTAGATACTGGAGAGATACCTTAGAAGCACAATTTGAGGTTGCTAAAGAACGGTTTGCTCGAGCCGAGGTGCTTATTGGGACGGGTGCTATAGAAGGGACGACACGTTTTGATGTCATAACAACGAATTATGCCGGTTTAGATTTTAGGGGAGTGTCATTTAAAAGTGATGCAAGCCGGGATTTTCAAGATTTAGCCTTATATTTTGACAGTAATTACAATGGTAATCTGGATTCTGCTGACGAATATATTGATAAATTTGAATTTGAGGATAATAGTTATCGCGTTCAATTTTCAAAAATTCTTTTTGCCGAAAGGAACTACCCGGATGATTATCGTGATTTTACAGCTTCCAAAGCAGAAATTTTACCGACCAGATACACTTTTTTTGTTGTTGGCGCGCCACTCGCGGCCTCTTTGACTTTTGATATCACTAATGTTTTTACCGGTGAACAAGCAACGAAGTTGACAAACCAGTTAAAATAAGCTAATGTGTGACATTAAAGCAATTATGAAAATACAAGAATAACGACGAATAGTTATTTTTATATTCTTGTATTCTTGTTATTTTCATAGCAGGTATCCCTCTATTTTTATAATTTCATAACTTCAATGCTTTAATGTTTTTTAATGAAACATGAAACCCACTCTTCATTTCCAAAGATTTGAATTTAAATATCCAATGCATAAGCCAACGGCCGAGAAGATAATTCCAGCCCTATTAAAATATATGAGCTGGGATCCTTTTGTTTCGGGAAGGGGAGATAAATCTTACTTGGTAAATAGTCTTTATTTTGACAATAGCGGTTATGGCTGTTATTTTGAGAAGGAGTCGGGCGAGAAGTTTAGGAAAAAATTTCGTTTACGAGTTTATGAGAGCGAAGTTAAAGATGATACGAACATTTTTGTAGAAATAAAGAGAAAAAATAACGCTTTGATAATAAAGGACAGAGTGCATTTGCCAGCTAAAGATGCGAGGAGGATTTTAGTGAATAATAAATTGAATAGCTATGTTGGGCAAATCAGCGACGATGACATGATGGTTTTAAAAGAATTTTTATGGACTAAGAATTATAATTGCATGATGCCCAGAATTATGGTAGCATATAGGAGGAAACCGTTAGTAGCCAAGACAGACAGGAATGTTCGGGTGACATTTGATTATGACATCCGCGCAAAATTAACAAACTGGTTTAATTGTAATAATTTTGCCTGGAAAGAGGTTTTGCCAGGCAGTTTAATTTTAGAGATAAAATATAATAATATCCTGCCTTTTTGGCTGCACGAGATTATCCAAAAATATCAACTGGAGCGGGTCGCTTTTTCAAAATATTGTAATGCGGTAAGGGCTTGTATGCCGCAGATTGACGATGGAAGCGGAAGGGACAGCGGAAACTATTTGGGTGTATAACTTTTAATAATAAAAAATTATGCTAGACAACTTGTTTGGATCGGGAGGAGCAACAACTTTATCCGTTGGAACAATTATTGTTAACATCACACTCACTTTTTTATTGACGTTTATTATCGCCCTGGTTTATAGAAAGACCCACAAAGGATTATCATATTCCCAATCATTTGTGTTTACTTTGGTGCTTTTGGGGGTATTAATTTGTGTAGTGATGATGGTAATTGGCAGCAGTGTAGCTCGGGCCTTTGGAGCCCTGGGCGCATTTTCTTTAATTCGTTTTAGAACGGCAGTTAAAGACACCAAGGATACGGCTTTTGTGTTTTTTGCGGTAGCTATCGGAATGGCGATTGGAACTAATAATTATCATATTGCCATAATTGGCGTGATAATTATTTCTTTTATCATATTAATTTTGTCCCGTATAAATTTTGGCTCAATCAGGAAATATGATTACATTCTAACTTTTATGAGCGATAGCGATAAGGTCGCTGATGGGGCCACAAAACCAATTTTTAGCAAGTATCTGAAAACAAGCAATCTTTTGAATGTCTCGGCAAAGGAACATGGCAAGATTTTGGAAATGACTTTTAATGTTAAATTTTTTAGCGAAGACGACAGGGACAACCTTCTTAAAGAACTCAATGCGATTGAAGGCGTGAGCGAGGTAAATTTAATTAGCGCTAAGAATGACATTGAGTATTGATAGATTAGGATTGTATTTTTGTAGGTTGGGATTAAATTATAATTTACTTTCATGAATATCTCATACAAAAGAAAAATAATCATCACTGCCCTGATTATTTTTTTATTGGCAGTGGCAGTGCGGTCAGCGCCGGTGGTTTATAAGAGGTACTCACATAAATTAAGTTATTATCATTTAGTTGCCGCGCGCAATCTGGCGGAAAGTGGAAAGTTTGCGGTTGAAAGCGAGAAGAATGTAGTTTTATCCAGCCACCGCATTGGGCAAGAAGGAGCAACGCCAAAAAATATCGCTCACGAGTACACGCCGGTTATCTACGGCTGGATTTTTAAACTCTTTGGTTTTGGCCAAACCTATCCGCTGTATATTAGCATGGCTCTTTACGCGCTTGGCAATGTTTTGCTTTTTTTCTTGATTCTAAAAATTTTCAATTATCGAGCGGCAATAATTTTTAGCATTATTGACATTTTATGCCCAATTATTATTGTCTGGTCAAACGTTGCCGGTTCTTATGATCTGGCAATGTTTTTTTTCATTTTGGCGCTATTTGCATATTTTTATCAAGAGAAAGCAAAGCCACATTTATTGGTAATTTCCGGTTTGCTTTTAGGGGTGGCGGCATTATGCAGAACTCCGTTTTTGTTTTCCGTTATTCCCCTCGCGTCATACGAGTTAATCCAAAATCGTTCGCTCCGCCGTTTTTTTATTTTTACCATCCCGTTTAGCCTGGTATTTTTAGGGCTTTTTGGTTTTAATTTTTTATTTAGCAGCCATAGCGGTGCGCCGGTTGGAGCCGTAAATTTTGACGGGCATTTATTTAGAGACCCTTATACTTTTCATTTTGAGAAAGAAAAGTATTTTCAACAAGTCGGGGCGTCCAATAATGCCGATATGATCGGCTACCTTAGAGCTTATGGCCAACATTTAAGCTTAAAACAGCAGTTATGGTTTAGAATTAGCTCTGCTCGTTACTATTTAATATATACTTTTAGATTGATTACTTTTGGCGGCGTTGTAATGGTTTTTTTAGCCGGACTGGGTTTTTATTACCTATTTAAAATTAAAAAAAATCTTTTTTGGTTGGCTTTAATTTGGTTGATATCATGTTTCGGCATTCACATATTAATTGGAACCTCAAACCACGATCATTTTTTGGAAGTTCGTTTTCCGGTAATTCTTTTAATGACTGGCGGTTTTCTGTTATTTTTTCAGTTCATTGAAAAACAAAAAATTCCAACCAAGACCGTAAATATTCTTTTTGTGCTGATTATGACCGTGGTCGTTTTACACTTGACAGAAGCAAACAAATGGTCGTTTCACGAGATGTATAGTAATTCAGAAAGTAGCCAGCTTAAAGAGGTTATTGACATTTTGAAAGAACATCGGGATGAAATGAGCGATAGCGATGTTGTTGCCGTTAGTTTTTCTGAAGTCGCGCCAATTATTTTTAATTATTATACTAATAAAAGTTTTGTTTATTTCGCGCCGGAGACAATCCAAGAATTAATCAAACAGAATAAATTGCAAGATGGTTTTGATTATTTTGGGGTAACTAAGATTGTTGGCTATAGTCCAGCTTTTTCAGATGAGATTATGAAAAATGCTCGAGTTGGAAATATTACTTCATATGTACCCGAAGAATGTACATTGTATTCGACGTATTAAATAAAAGAGGTTACGCACTTTGATTATTTTTGGCTAAAATTAGTCAATAATAAAATTATTCGAGGTGTTAATATTAGCAAAATTTTTAATACTGCGTAACTTCGGTAGATAAAAAAGCCATGGCTCGTATTGTACTAATAAACCCACAATTTAATTTACCAAGAAATACCTATGATGAATCTTTGAACATGGGTATTATGTCAATTGCAAGCTATCTTGACGCTCATGGTTTGGATACAAAAATTCTTGATCAGGCGCGGCAGCGGACATTTTGGGATAGCTTGGGTAGGGAGTTAGCAGATGCTGAATATGTTGGTTTATCGGTCATGACGACTCAAATTCCAAATGCTTTAAAAGTAACCAGAGAAATAAAAAAAAATAACCCAAATGTCAAAATTATTTGGGGTGGTATTCATCCAACGTTATTCCCCCGAGAAACAGTTGCCGAACCATTGATTGATTTTGTTGTTTATGGAGAAGGTGAAGTGCCATTACTTAAGCTCATACGCGGCGTTTCCATGGCAGAAATTAAAGGTTTGGGATATAAACATGATACTAAATGTATTACTAACCCCCCAGGCGAGCTGTTTGATCTTAACGAGCTGCCGGTGTATAATTGGAATTTATTGCCTCAAGAGATACTTGAAAAAATGTCGCTTGTTCCGTTGGCAATGAGTCGTGGTTGCCCCCACCGATGCGCCTTTTGCATAAACACCATTACCAAAAACAAATGGCGAAGCATGTCGTTGCCCAAAATTATTGAGAATTTGCGATTGGTTAAAAAATCCCCCTATCTTAGAGGTAAATATGCTTCGTTTTCATTTGAAGAAAATTTTTTTGTCAATAAAGAACGTGTCAAAGAGATATGTAAGGCGATTATTTCAGAGTCGCTTTTAGTAGAATGGGAGGCTCCTTGTCGGGCTGATTATATTCGTGAAGGGTTTGTTGATGATGAACTTTTAACCTTATTAAAAAGAGCCGGTTTACGGCGGATGGGCATTGGCGCCGAGTCGGGTTCAAATAGAGTACTTGCTCTTATTAAAAAAGATTTAACAGCCGAACAGACAATTTATGCCAATCAAAAATTAGCTGAACATGGAATCAGTCCTTATTATGGTTTTATGGTGGGTTTACCTGGTGAGACTTGGGATGATGTGATTGCTACGTTAAATCTTATCGATCGAATCAAAAAAGATAATCCCCAGGCAGAAATTATGGGACCCCAGCCATTTCGGTTATATCCGGGCTCAGAATTATATAATGAGTGTATTAATTTGGGCTGGAAGTCGCCGAAAAGCCTTAACGAATGGAAAAAAGTAATTAATGAGGAGCTTAATTATTTAAATATGAAAAATTATCCTTGGGTTAAAAATCCTGCAGTTATTGAAGCAATTGATGCATATGCCCGCTTTGGTTCAAATTCTTTCCGACAAGCCATGGCATTAGGTGTTAGCGCTCCCCGCATTTTTAAATTTTTGTTTGCTGTTATATGTAAAATTCGTTGGAAACTAAGGTTTTTTCGTTTCCCTTATGAATACCTTTTAGCGAAAAAATTAGTGACACTTTTTTCGCGAAATTAGTAGATAATATCAAAAAATCGTTATTTCTTTCTAAACACTATTTCTATCTTAGCAGCATTCAAATCGCGAGGATTTATATTTTCTAAACCCATTAAAATATCATCATGAATTTTAACCTTAATTTGAGCTGCCTGGCTTTTGATGCTTTTTATTTCAAAATCGTATTTTTGGGCTAACTTCCTGTAATGTGGCAGGAGCTTTCGATTCATAAAGCAAGTTTTTTGATCGTTCACTCTTTTCCATGTTTTTGGGGAGTATTGCAGATGACGAAATTTATTATTGAATAAGAATTTTAGAAGTGGCAGAGAGCTGAATGGGTAATACAGATGGTCAACAAAATCTACGACATGGTACATAGTACCACTATTTTTTAGCCATTGATTAAAATTTTTAAAAATTTGGTTTAAGTCTGGTATATGTTCAAGTGTTGTATGTGAGAATATGGTATCAATTTTCCCATTGTAGTCAGATAACAAATTTTTTTCATCAGCACCTTTTTTATAGATTTTTATTTTTCCAAAAAGTTCTTCCTTAACAATTTTATCAGGGAATAATTTTTCAATCTCAACTGCATACTGCGTGAGTTGCTTGGTTGCATTTTTGTCAATGCAGGGTTCTATGACAATAACTTTTTTGGCACCAGAATAGATGAGGTACAAAGCCGTATAGAGTTGATTACCAGCCCCAACTTCAATAACAGTTTTGTTCGGGACGGACAAGGCATTAACATATTGTTCAGCAATAGCTACAAAAGACTTGGCACTTTTTGGTTTAGCTATTTTTTTTTTCAAGAAATAAAATAATTTTGGATTAAATTTTTTTCTAATTAAACGATATATAAGGTCAGGTATCATTTTAGCCAAATATAAGATTAAATTTTTAAAAAATTGTTGGATAGAGAAGGACTGTAGAACCAGAAAGACACAAGTGAATAGTTTAGGACTAGGAGTCTGGCAATGAGACCGGGGAGCATGGTTTCTTTTTTAACATTATAACAGCATATATTATCAATGTCATTAGTGGAATAAATAGCAACATAACGACTCTTTGGCCGACGAGGAATGTACTAATATCTTCAGGAGCAATAGCAATTACTTTAAGAATAACAAACCAGCCAGCCTCAAAAATACCAATTCCACCAGGAGTAAAAGATATAAATAAGGCGAGCTGGGTGATAGGAATACTCATGATGACAACACCGAGAGGAATGTTGATATTAAAAGTTTTAAAAAGAAGATAAAAGAGTAAACCTCGAGAAAGAAATTTCACAAATGAAATAAGAACCAGTTTAATAGAGAAGGGCTTAGTAAAAACAATACTTTGGGTTTCATCAAGTAGTTTTGCAGTATCAATCCTTTTTTGCAAGAAAGGGATTTTTTTTATAACCCTTATAGCTAGTTTGTAAAGAATAAAAAGGAGATGACTGACATCTTTGTTAATAAAAATGATAAAAACGATAAGTAACGCAATAGCCAAACAAGAAAGCGCCAGTGCTAAGCCCAGGCTGATAATGTTAAGAAAAAAGAGAAGAGATGGTACGACTACCAGTAAAAGGTTTATAAGATCAAAAATTCGTTCAATTAGGGTAGCGCTAGTTGCTTTAAAGAGAGATATTTTTTTAGAAGCTTTCAGAGCGGCGACCCTGGCGGTAAAACTGACTGGTTCATGAATAGTAAAGGAGCCGATCAAAAAGCTAAGTGTGTAGTAAAAGAAATATTCGATAAAAGACATGACTTTTGCTTTTTGGACATAGTTAACAATCAGCCCCCAGCGGTAGGAGAACAGGCCACACATAATAAGAGAAGTAAAAAAAGAAAGAGTAAGATACGTAATATTTACTCCCAGCAATGAGCGCCAGGAGAAGTCTTTGTTAATATAAAGTATGAAGCCAAAAATTATAAGACCAAGGAGCAATAAAAGAATTTTTTTAGTAGTTATCTTTTTCATATTCTAGGAGGTTTGCTATAAAAGAAGCATTGGGTTATAATTCGAGAAAGAAGAAGAGATGTCATGAGATTTTTTATAAGTTCTAATAAACAATGATAATAGATCAAGAATTGACAAAAAAAATTGAAGCTTACTGCGATTCTTATATTGAAGGATCTGGTAGTATCGCCGCAGTATGCGGAGCAGGAGGAAAAGATCGTCATGTCCAAGCAATAATAGATAACTATGTGGGTAAGATTTTGATTAGATTATTAAAAAGGATAGATAAAATCAGCAATAAAAAGATTTTAGATTATGGTTGCGGTCTTGGGGGTTCAATTGTGGCATTTGAAGAAGAAGGGTTTAATGCGATTGGGGCCGAAGTTGATGCAAAGGCAGTGGAAATTTGCAAAATGAGGGTAAAAAATATTCAGAATATAATTCAAATTTCAGAAAACGGCCTGCCTTTCAAAGATGCCAGTTTTGATATAGTAACTAGCCAATTAGTGATAGAACACACGAAGGATCCCAATAAGTATCTCTTTGAAGCACTAAGAGTTTTAAAGCCGGGGGGCAAATTTTTACTAATCGCGCCTAATTATCTTTTTCCCTGGGAGGGTCATTATCGGGTGTTTTGGTTGCCGTATTTATTTCCTGTTTCTAAGAGATTATTTAAAGTTTACTTAAAGTTACGAGGAAGGGATTCTCGGTTAATAGATTACGTCAATCTTAAGATAACCCCAGGTTATATAAAAAAAACACTAAGGGGGATAGGCTCTTTTACTATTGAAGACATGAGTGTTGATATTTTCAAAGAGAAACTGACAAGCCCTAAGGAAATTCCACTACCAATGGTTGCCAATTTTTTTAGTAAGACCAGAACCAATCCTTTAGTAAAACTTTTCATCAGTTTTTTTATTGCTACCATCAAAATTAGCAAACTCTATTATCCAATGATATTGGTGATAAACAAGACTTAGACTTATTTTAAGCACGATTGAAGGACTTTTTCTGTTGTTCGAGCTACGTATTGAGCATCCGAACCAGACATTTTAGGAGTGAGTGGCAAAGATATAGTAGCCTTTGAGACTTTCTCACTTACAGGAAAATCACCAATGTGATAGCTCAAATCTTTTTTATAGAATGGATGGAGATGAATAGCTTTATAATGAATTGCGGCACCGATGCCTTGCGTGTTAAGCTTTTCAATAATCTTATTTCTTGCAAATTTAAATTTTGATAGATCTAGAATGAGCACATAAAGATGCAAGGCGTGGCGGTTTTTTTGAATATCAGAAGGTCGGTATTGGAGCCTAAGATAGTCTAGTTTTGAAAATACATTGTCATAGATTTTGGCATAGGCCTCTCTTGTTTTGAGGAATTTATTGATTTTATTAAGTTGATGGAGGCCCAAAGAAGCTTGGATATCCGTCATGTTATATTTATAGCCGGGATAGATAATTTCACTTAAGATTAATTTTTTACTCTCATATCTTTTCCAAGCATCAGTGCTTAAGCCATGCAATCTTAGTATTTTAATCTTTTCCGCTATTTTTTCATCATTAGTAGTAATCATACCACCTTCACCCGTGGTTATATTTTTGTTTGCATAAAAGCTAAAGCATGTCAGGTTACCAAAACTACCAATTTTTTTTCCTTTATATTTGGCACCTACTGCATGAGCCGCATCTTCAATAATTATTAAATTGTATTTTTTAGCGATTTTTTTTATTTTATCCATATCGCAAGGCAGTCCTCCGAAATGGACCGGAATAATCGCTTTAGTTTTTGGAGTAATTTTAGCCTCAATTAAATTCGGATTGATATTTAATGTCTTAAGTTCAATATCCGCGAGGATTGGTCTGGCGCCCACATGTTTAATGACATTTACTGTGGCGGCAAATGTTAGAGGAGTGGTGATTACCTCATCTCCCGGACCAATATTTGAAACTAACAGCCCAAGGTGAAGAGCGGCAGTGCAGGAGTTTACTGCCAATGCATATTTAGCTCCCACATATTTCGCAAAGTTTTTTTCAAACCTAAAACACTTCGGGCCGGTCCCTATCCAACCTGATTTTAAAGTGTCAACCACCTCATTAATTTCCTCGTCACCAATAAAAGGTGCGCCAAAAATTATTTTTTTCATAATAATCCTTTTATAAAAGTAAATAAAAAAGACTAAAATCCTAAAGCCAGAAATGATAAAAATTTTCTTTTTTTTCTAATCGGTATCCACATTTTTCATATAATCTGCAAGCTGCAGTGTTTGCTTCTTGAGTAATGACCTGTCCAAACTTATATTTATGAGAGATGAACCAGGATTGAGCAGACTTAACTAAAGATGTACCTAAACCCATTCCTCTCGCATTGGGGCTAACAGCAATTAAACCAATGTCTCCTCTATTATTTTTTTTGCCTAAGGTAATCATTCCAACAATTTTGCCTTTTTTTTTGGTAACTAGTACAGCATCTGCTATGGTTTTGTTCAGTGAATTGGTTATCCAAATTTTATACAGAGCCTCAAATTTTTTTTTGCTGATTTTCTGATCAACATTATATCTTGAGTAGAGACCGGCTTGGATTGCAAGATTTTTTAGTTCCGTATTTGGTAAGTTTTTATTGTGTTCCTCGACTTTGATATTTAATTGTAAATGTTTAACGGGTATTTTTTTTAGATTGATGATGTAGATTACTTTACGATCTGCAAGAAATCCGTTTAGGGTTTCTGCCGCTTTTTGAGAAGCCTCATCAGTACTATCAGATGCCCAGTAGACTAAAGAAACCCTACTCTTCCTTAAACTTGTAAGGATTTTTTTCAGTGAATTTAAGTTT
This sequence comes from Patescibacteria group bacterium, assembly GCA_018896645.1. NCBI lineage: Bacteria > Patescibacteria group bacterium. The sequence goes on from JAHIMF010000041.1 coordinate 21,450, forward strand.
AGTTTATTAGGTATGATTTTTGCCACAGTAAACCCGAAAAAATCAGTGTCCCATTTAAGTATCTCCCATTCTGGATTTTGTTGATTTTTAATAGTAGTTTTTTTCAATTTTTTATGTGGGTTCATTTTTTTCTATTAAAGATTTATAATATTTTGCAATTTTAGGTATAATTTTTTTTTGTGAATGATGCAAGGTAACATAATCCAAGGCATTGCTTTCTATTCCAATTTTAAGATTTTTGTCTTGGATTAATTTAGTAATAACTTGAGCTAGGTCGGCAATATCTTTTTCTTTAACTAAAAATCCATTATAGCCATTTTTAATAATTTCTGGCAGGCCGCCAGTAGCAAAAGCAACGGCAGGCAAGCCAGAAGCCATGGCTTCCAGGGGAGTAATTCCTTGAGGTTCGCCTTTTCCTTGATAGGTTATAGACGGTATCACCAGGATATCGGCAAGATTATATATTTCAGGTAATTTTTTGTGGGCTATGCTTCCTAAAAAAAGAACTTTTTTTTCTAGATTATTCTCTTTAATCTTGTTTTCTAAAATTTCTTTTTGAGAACCGTCTCCAACATAGACAAGTTTGAGAGGAGTGCTCGGATTCCCTTTAATTATCTTTAATAATGCTAATAGGGGGTAGATTACTCCTTTTCTTTCAGTCATTCTGGAAACGCACAGAACAACAAAATCTTCTTTATTAATAGAAAGTTTTTCCCTATTTATTTTTTTGAGCTCTAAATTGGGACGAAAGACAGAGGTATCTATAAAATTGTTTATCCTAACGATTTTTTTAGGATTGATATTTTTTGAGATAAGATCATCATCTATGTATTTTGCGGTCGAGGTAATGAGTGTTGCTCGCCCGTAGGCCTTTATTATTTTTTTTAAAAAATATTTTTTAAGGGTTTTGTCGCGGCTTAAATATTCTGATGATTCTATAAAGCCGTGAGCAGAAAGAATCAGCGGTTTTTTTAATAGCCGAGTTAAGGGATAGCTGACATTCGCCGCTGAAAAGTCCATAGCATGAACTATGTCGTATCTTTTACTGATGAAAGCTTTGTAAATATTAAAAAGCAACAAAGATTTATTTAATTGATAGGCAATAATGGTTAACAGTGATGATTTTTTTAAAAAGCGGGTAATAGTTGTGACAAAATTATTTTTTGTGGTGGCCATCTTTTTTATACCGAAAGCACTGATTATATCCACATCATGCCCTAAATCTTTAAGTCCTAAAGAAAGGACGTTCATGTATACAACCAATCCTCCTTCATGGGGCCTAGTATTTGTGCAAATACAAATTTTCATAATATTATGCTATGATTTAAAATGAAACATAAACGCATTAGTGGTGAGTAGCACTTAATCGGCAAATAAATTGTAAATCTCTTATAGTATACGATTTATTCGGCGCTACGTCAACACATTGACAATGGAATTAGAGCATTATATAGTTAAGCTATGAAAATATTATTAATAAATGAACCCTTGCGCGACAGTATCGCTGATAATGACCAAGTTAACCTAGCCGAAGAAAGCCACATGATTCCTCCTTTGGGTTTGCTTTATATTGCTTCAGTTATTAAAAAAAAATCAACTCATAATGTTAGGCTTTTTGATTGCCAAGTTGATAAGTTATCATATGATGGTATTCGAGAAGCAGTAAAGAAAATTAAACCCGATGTCGTGGGCATGAATACGCTCACCTTTACCCTTATTGAGGTTTTGGAAGTGGCGCGACTGGTGAAAGAAGTTGATCCTAAAATAAAAGTTATTTTAGGCGGGGTTCATGTAAACATTTACCCCGAAGAAACCATTTCATTTCCTGAAGTGGATTTTTTAATACTTGGCGAGGGAGAGAATGTTATTGTTGAACTGTTAGATGCGATTAGCGATGAGGACAAGCTACGGCAAGTGACTGGCGTTGTTTTTAAGAATTCTCAAGGTGAAATTATAAATACTGGAAAGCGCCCGCTTATAACTAATCTGGATGAAATACCCTTTCCAGCGCGCGAGTTAACGGCTTATCAGAAATATACAGGCTTGCTCTCAAGCGAGTCGCCAATTACCAGTATGTTAACCTCCCGCGGTTGTCCATATAATTGTTTATTTTGTCACCGTCCCCATTTTGGCAGAATTTTTAGGGCTAGGAGCGCTGGCAATGTAGTAAAAGAGATGATACTTTGTAGGGATATGGGTATTAAAGAAATTATTATTTATGATGATACATTTACGATTGATAGACAGCGTGTGGTTGATATTTGTAAGCAGTTAATAGATAATAAGGTGAAGATTAAATGGGACGTGCGAGCTCGCGTAGATACAGTTGATAAAGAATTACTTAATTTAATGAAAGAAGCTGGCTGTGTGCGGATTCACTATGGTGTGGAAGCAGGGACTCAAAAAATATTAGATGTTTTGCGTAAAGGAATAACACTTGATATGGCTTATGATGTTTTTAAAATGACAAAGCGGGCCGGTATCGGAACTTTGGGTTATTTTATGATTGGCTCACCTCGGGAAACCAGGGAAGATATTATGGCTACGATAAAATTTGCTACTAGTTTGAAGGCGGATTATATTTTTGCTGGCATCACTACTTTATTTCCAGCAACTGATTTATATCAGATGGCGCTTAAGGAAGGTGTGATTAAAACAGATGTATGGAAAGAGTTTGCGCGTAGCCCACAAGAGAATTTTGTTCCGCCAATCTGGGATAAAGAGCTTTCGCAAGAAGAACTTGGCGAATTGATTAAAATGTTTTATAGAAAATTTTATAAACGGCCTAGCTATATTATTAAGAACCTATTAAGCATCCGGTCTCTCGAGGAGTTTAGGCGAAAATTTTCAGCCGGGTTTAATATTTTAAGAATTTGATGATATGTCTACACTACTCGTAAATCCTCCCTACAGCGAAAAGATATACCAATCTAAGAAAGCGCCTTCGGTTCAGCCGCCGATTGGCTTGGCCTACTTGGCGGCTTTTTTAGAACAGGAAGGCGAGAAGGTAGGAATTTTGGATGCCAATGCCGAACAGTTGAGTGTTGAAGAAACCGCCAGGCGTATTTGTGATTCTGGCGCTAAATTTATTGGATTTGGCGCGGTGACTCCGATTATTCCTATTGTTTATAGAATTGCCGGGTTGGTGAGAAAGGATTCTGATGCAGTAATTTTTGTTGGCGGTCCCCATGTCACTTTTATGGACGATGTCACCCTAAATGACTGCCAGGCAATTGATTATATTGTTCGTGGTGAAGGTGAGCTTGTGATAAACAATTTAATAAGGACGGTTAAAGTTAATGGTGATATTTCTAGAGTTCGGGGGATTACTTACAGAAAGGGTGATAGTATTGTAAAGAATGAGCCGGAAAAACTTATTACTGATATTAATACACTCCCGTTTCCGGCCCGGCATTTACTGCCATTGGATTTATATCGGCCATCGCCGTTATTTGATCGTGGTTATAAAGGCAAGAGCTATGCCCGGATTATGACGACCCGGGGTTGTCCGACTCGCTGTATCTTTTGTGTTTCTCCTCATTTCTGGGGTCGAGTTCGGATACGCAGCGCCGAGAATGTTTTTGCTGAAATAAAACATTTGTATGATATTTATGATGTTAGACACATAGATTTCTTGGATGACACTTTAACTTTGGCGCCATCACGGATGGAGAAAATCTGCGACCTAATGATTGAACATAGTTATAAGATTAATTGGACTTGCTATTCCCGTGTTGATACTCTTAGCGAGGCGCTGGTCAAAAAAATGAAAATGGCTGGGTGCTCTGTTATTCAGCTCGGGGTAGAAAGCGGGAATCAGAAAATTATTAAAAGAATCAAAAAAAATATCCGTCTTGAGGATGTGGAGCGGGTGGCGCGGATTGTTAGAAAAAATAATATTAAACTGATGGCAGACTTTATGATTGGCCTGCCCGGCGAGACCGAGGAAACAGTGATCCAAACGATTGACTTTGCTAAAAAAATAAAGCCCAACATTGCGGCTTTTTGTATTACTACACCCCTGCCAGGTACTGAATTATACTGGGAGCTTCGTCGTGAAGGCAAGATTAAACCAGGTTATATCTGGGGCAATATGGGTTTGCACTATGGTTCAAACTATAGCACTGAATATTTATCAAGCGGTCGGTTAAGTGAATTATATCACTTAGCTCATAAGAAATTTTATTTGCGTTTTAAGTTTTTTGGACAGTCGTTTGTCTGGCTTTTAAAAAACCCGTATGATATAAAGAATTATTTTTACTTGGCAAAAGATTTGCTTTTAAAGAGGGTTTAGTTTTTTTTAAATCCCATTACAGTAATTGGCGATAAAAAACCAAAGAGAAAAATATTATTCTTTTTTACTAATGAAAAATTATTTTTCGAGAGAATATTAACTATTTCCTTTGATGCAGTAAAAGTCGTCAGAGCGCCTTTGGTATGCAGGCGCTCTTTTATTTTCTTGAAAAAAGTATAGAGATTATTTTTATTTTTAATCTCAACAAGCAACAGGTGATTTGTCACTCGAGCCAGTTCAGTCAAAGCTTTCAGAAGAGCATTTTGGGGCAATAAATGCAAAGTGTTAAGGCAGACACAGAGATCAAACTGATTATCAGAGAATGGAAGCTGGGTGAGGTCAGCCTTTAGAAATGAGACATTGGGTTGCCCTTTCGTTTCTTTTTTGGCAATGGTTATCATATCTTCGGCAAAATCAATGCCAATAATTTTGCTTTCAGAGAATTTTTGTGCCAGTTTTGTTGTTAAATCCCCCCGGCCGGAACCCGCGTCTAAGATCGTCTGTGGTTTGGATCCAATCATCAGGAGTAGTTTTCTGCGCGCCCATTTTTGAGCTTTAAAGGCAAGGGATTTTGGGGAATCATAGTATCCTTTTTCTTCTTGGGCCGCTTTATTGAAAAATTTTTTTACATCATTTTCTTGATTCATCTTTGTGTCTGAAAAGCTTAAGCATTTTTTTTATTATAAAATAAAATTTATCATAAACCAGCCAATGAATAATTTTTTTGCTTACCAGCCAATTGAAAATTTGATAGTTGTACATGTCGGCGGCCAGACCATGGCTTGGTTTTTTAAAAGAGTGAATTTTTAGTTCGCCAATTATGTTATTTGGTTTAATCGGGCCGATACCTAATGATTCGCCAATTTTAAGGTGGCTGATTTCTTGGGGAAAAAAACCCATCATTTGGGTAGCAACACTATCAGTGGTGACGGGGTTAAATCCGGCGATAAGAGTGTCTAGTTTAACACATGTACCCAGAACTGGGCCAGTGCCTTCCATAGCTTGGGTGGCGTCAATTAGGGAGAGATGGGGACTGATAGCTTTGGCGAGCTGGGCGATGGATTTATGCAAGCCTTTGAGATGAATTTTATGGATTGAAGTTTCGCTAGCCAAGCCCATCAAATTTTTCATTGACAAAGAAGCCAGGGTTGCAGTGTGGGTTTTCATCACCGGCAGGGAGATTATGTAGTCAGCTTCGAATACTACTTTATAGATTTCTAAAAATTTAAGGGGGCTGGCTGGGATTTCCACTCGCCTTGTTAATTGAGTATTCAGATTGACCACCTTAATTTTATCGTTTTCCAGTTTTCTAAAACCGCTGCGTTCAATCGCCTTTTTGGTCATTATTTTTGAAGAAGTGCCTTCGGCGATAATAATATTTTTGCCTAAAGCAAGAAGCGCGGTAGTCAACTCTCGGGCGACTTCAAAACTGGTGATAGCGCACGATGTGTAGTCGTCCACGGCCGCAGCGCGGAGATTGACTTTGATAAGAATATTTTTTTTATCTTTTAAAATTTCAGGTAAATTAAGAGCGTCAAAGACTGATTTGACGGCTCCTGGTTGTTTGGCGATAACGACAGTTGAATTCTGGTATTGACTCATAGACTATTTAAAAATATAAAAATACAAGATTACAAGAATATAAAAATAACGAGAATTTATTCCTGTATTTTTATCTAGCGAGTCGTTTTCTAATTATGGGTCCTAGATGTTGAGCTAGGGAGATTGGTATAAAATATTTCCAGATAAATGAGATAAATTTGAAACCGAGGTTGTGAGTTGTTAGATTTTGTTTCGAAGGTTTTGCCTGCCCGCCGTAGCCTTGGCGAAGGCGGGAGTTTTCTGGATATAAATAGAAAATATAATTATTTTGAATTTTTGCGCCCCATTTTTCTTTATACCTTTTTTGATTTTCGTAACGAACTGGTCCAAAATCAAAGCTTGTGTAGCCGTGTTCACAGCCCCACTTGATAAATTCCCAATGAGCCAAATCGTTAGGGCGGCAGTTCCAGAATTTTTTTAAAGAAGGATTTTTGGTAATGTGGATATTTTTTCCGCAAGTAAAACCCATTAGTGCGGCCACTACCAGCCCGTCTTTAGTGACTAGATATAATTTTAAGTCATTACTAAAACATTTTAGTTTGTTTAAAAAGTAATCAAGAGAATGCGGCGGCGTACCAAATCGTTTCATTGATTTGAGGTACAGAGGGTAAAAATGATTTTTGATCGCTTCGGGTGAATTGTTTTGAGAACACTTTAGGTTTGCGGACTCTGATTTCTTGATTGCTTTGCGGACGCTATAGTCAAATTTTTTGAAAAGCGAGTCGGGGTCTTTATCTAAGATAAGAACAGCCCTGGAGTCATTTGGTTGCTTTTGGAAATGTTTCTGTAAAGAAGAGGATTGGATGTTTAATCCAGAGATAATTTTTAAATAATTAATATTTTTTTCTTGCAAAAAGTTTTTTAATGCCTGGACGATTTCAGCTGGACTGACGATTGGATTTATTATAATTAAATCTCCATAGTCGGCAAAGGGCATGGAGATTAATTTTTTGTTTTTGCGAACGGCTGGAAGCAAGGCGATGATTTGTCCTTGATTTTTGATGAGGAGATAATTTGGCTTGTAATAGTAAGTTTCTTTTAGAACATTTTTGAAATTTGTGGTTTCACTAAAACGACAGAAGGGAGATTGTTGAATCAATTTGTCCCATATTTTTTCAGTATCGTTGGATAAGAGTTTGATTTCCATAAGGTCTATTTTAACTCTCTTCTGATAGCAGCAATTTGGTCAACCATAATCCCAAAGAAGAATATTAAGATGGTTGAAACGAAAAGAAGTATTGTTGAGTCGGAAATATTACGGCTTAAGATATCGTTTACAAGAAGAAAAATTGTTAGCAGAAAGAGGACAAAAGTAAGGGGCAGGAAGATTCGCAGGGGCGAGAATAAAGTGATTAGTCTGACGATGAGCATAAAAGTGTTTACAGCATCAGCTGGCTTGACACTGCTTTTCCCTTGGCGTTTGTTTATGGTAATTGGAACGTATTTAACGTTTAGGCCGGTCTTAAAGAAGGTGAGAGTAATAGTTGTTGTTAAAGAGAAGCCATCGGGAAAGAGGTGGGCAAAACGCAAAAAATGTTTTCTTTTTATTAATCTAAAGCCAGAGTTTAAGTCTGGTATTTTGTGTCCCGAAAGATAGTTTGCCGCCAGGTGCAAAATTTTTTTCCCCGGCTGTCTAAGCCACGGCCCTTGGTAGCCTTGCCGGGCGCCAATTATCATATCATACTCGTTTGTGTGTTTTAATAATTCAGAGATGTATTTTGGATTGTGCTGGCCGTCAGCATCATAAAACATAACCCAATCGTATTTGGCATTTTTTACGCCGGTTTTTAAGGAAGCGCCATAACCTTTATTATAGGGGTGGTTGATTGGTTTAATGCAGCTGATTTTTTTTAAGAGCTCTTTTGTTTGGTCGTTTGACCCGTCGTTAACAACAATAATTTCGTGTTCAATATTAAAATCAGCCAGCTGACATTTGAGTTGGTTTAGAACTTCGTTTATTGATTTTTCTTCGTTATAAGCCGGGACAATTATTGATAGCTGTTTCATGGTGATGTTTTCTCTTGGCTTAGATATTGGCCCAAAGATATAAAATTAAATTTATCTAATAATTTTTCAAATTTTTTAAACGCATTTTTTTTGTTCCAATAGAGCAATTTTTTTTTGTGCCAGGGCGCCGAAACATTTGGAATATGAGGGTCAAGCTCATGTTGGTGAATATAGATAACCGGAATAGTTTTTTTAGCGATGGATTTCAGTAAGAGTGAAAAGAAAAAGAGCGGGAACAAACGAAAATAGATGCCGCCAGCAACCGGGATATTTAAGCCAGCTATGTTTTTAGCGGCAATAGGAAATTCAAGAATTGAAGATTCACTATCAGATTTTTTGACATCATTAAAACTAATTTTGTATGGTTGGCAAGAGATCATGGCGTTTTTTTTCATAACCTGAAATGCGGGGAATATGCTTGAATCACAAATGTAGTGATATTTTTGAAGGATTGGCAGGAGCCATTTAGTGCTATTGTTCAAAGAACATCGCGGGGCGCGGAATATTTTAGGGGATGTGCCGGTTATGGCCGTTAATACAGCCGTGGATTTTTTTATTTCTTGTTCGCAGGAATCTGGGTTCATGTCCCACAGGGCGAGATGAGAATATCCGTGATTTGCGATTTCATGACCCGATATTATTATTTTTTTTATCAGTCCCGGGTATTTTTCCGCTAACTGCCCCAATACAAAAAAGGTGGCAGTACATTTTTTTTGCTGTAATAGTTTGAGAAGTTTTTCAGTTGCCGGGACAACCGTATCAGACAAATTATTTTTGTTTTTGGGGAGATAGTTTTTTAAAAATTCTGAATTATGCCAGAATTCCAAATCAATCGTAAGGATAATTTTTGGTTTTTTTGGGTTCATTATTTTTAAAGAAAAGTTTTTTTTAATTCTTGTCTCGCGGTATATTAGAGTAGCGTTGGACCTATTGTCCCCTAAATTTTAAAACAATATTTATAGTTTTTAAAATAATGCTTAAATCCAGAAACAAAGAATAGTTTTTAATGTAATATAAATCATATTGAAGTTTTTCCAAAGTTTCTTTTTTGGAGCCGCCGTAAGCTGGACCTTCAATTTGAGCCCAACCGGTGAGACCCGGCTTAACCAGTAATCGTTGGCGATAAAACGGTATTTCTTTCTCTAATTCTTGGACAAATTCCGGTCTTTCCGGTCTTGGCCCCACAAAGCTCATCTCGCCGCGGATTATATTAATAAGCTGAGGAATTTCATCAAGGCGGCTTTTGCGCAGGAATTTTCCAACAGGGGTGACGCGCGGATCATCTTTTTGGGCCCATTTGGGGCCGTGTTTTTCGGCATTAATGTACATAGAGCGGAATTTCATGGCGAGAAAGGCTTTTCTGTTTTTGCCGGTTCTTTTTTGTTTGAATATAATCGGGCCCTTGCTGCCTATTTTAATGGCTATTGCAATAAGAGGAGCGATTATGATTGAGGGGACAAGGACAACGCATCCCAGAGTAAAGTCGAAAATTTTTTTAAAGAATTCATAGTAAACTTTTTTATGGGTGGTGATATTTTCTAAAAGCCATATTTGGTTTATGGTCGTAAGGGGAATTTTTCCGATAACGACTTCATAAAAAGTTGGCAAGTCAACAAAAGCCACTTTAAGGGGGATACAGTCTAAAAGGGTTTTTTGTAAGTCATCGGCTTTATGAATATCCGAAGTGATAATAAGCTGCTCAATTTTTTCTTGTTCAATAATGCTTTTTAGGCTTGACAGGTTATTAATAATTTTTATTGATTGCGGCAGATTAATTTCATTTGATTCACAATTATCTTTATCAATAAATGCAACTAACTTGTAGCCCAACTGCGGATGGCTAATAATTTGTTCAGCAAGATTCAAAGATTCCTTATTGATGCCGATTATGGCGACATTGCTTAGCAGGCGGCTTGATTTTAAGGTTTTATTAAATAAATTACGCCAAAGATAAATCAAACCAAAAGAAATGATAATATTTAGAAATAAATTGGTTTTTGGAGTAATAAGCAGCTGGGGGATAAAGTAAAAAATCAGAACAGTTAAACCAGCGCTAAAAAGGTAAGCCCTAATCAAAGTTTGATAAAAGTTTGATTTATTAACCGCGGTTTTAAGTTCGTAAAGATTATGGATGTAAAAGATAATAATCCAAAAAAGATACACAAAGATAAAAGGCAAAAAGTGCAGCTGCCAAATCTCTGAATTAAAATCAAAATTAAACTCGTTGCGGTACCTTATAAGCAAAGTTAAAATCAAAGAAATTTCCAGGATTAGAAAATCACCAATAAGGAGAACAAGTTTTTTAATCAGGGTTGTAGAATTATTCATAAGCCCATTATAGCTAATTTTTACAGGTTTGTCAATTTTGTTTTCCTTGTATAATTTTGTGGGGGATGATATAATTAGAATGCATTAAAGCATTAAAAATATAAAAATAAAATAATATAAAAATAAATGAAGAGGTGATTTTATATTATTTTATTATTTTATTTTTATATTCTTGTATTTTTATAATCGTTCTCGTGCTTTAATGTTTTAGTATTTTTATATTTTTAAGTTTTTATATTTTTATTATGTCCCGTCTTGAAAGTATTTATGTCAATATCATAAAATTTGGAACCTATGTTATTCTTTTTGTTCCATTGCTTATCACTAAGCAATTTTATTTTCCTTATATTTTTGGCAAGGCAATTACTATCCGGTCTATCGTTGAGATAATGGCAGTTGTTTATATTCTTTTGGTTTTGCATAATCCTCGCTTCAAGCCGCGATGTTCGTTATTATTCTGGGGGGTTGTTGTTTTTATGGGCGTAAAAGTCTTAAGCACCCTTATGGGCGTCAATGTCTATCATAGTTTTTGGAGTAATTACGAGCGGATGGAAGGGCTTCTGACCTTGCTGCATTTTGGAATATTATTTGTGATTGTCAGTGGTGTTTTTAAAGAAAAAAAGGAATGGCTGACATTATTTAGAATAGCCGTTAGCGCCAGTTTTTGCGTGGCTTTATATGGATTGGGACAAAAATTAGGCCTTTCTTCATTGCTTCATTCTGACATTGAAAAAATTGACAGTACTATTGGCAACTCGTCTTACGTAGCAATCTATCTAGTAATGAATTTTTTTATTACTGTCTACCTGTTTATTAAAGACCGGAATCTTTTTTGGCGGATATTTTATGGAATAATATTGCTTCTGGATGTAATAATTATTTTTTTCACAGCCAGCCGGGGTGGTATGCTGGGACTATTGGGCGGAATTTTTCTTTTGTTGATTTTTGTAGTGTTTTTTACTCCTATCGGGTTGGTCAAAAAAGGCTATAAATATTCAGCAATAGGAACAGTTATTTTTTTAATTTTGACTGTAGGCACAATTTATTTAAATAAAGGCAAAGAGTTCATAAATAATATTCATGTTTTAAGAAAACTGACCACCATCTCTTTTGCTGACAGAACCATCCAGGATCGTTTTATTAATTGGAATATTGGCTGGCAGGGCTGGAAGGAGCGGCCAATATTAGGTTATGGTCCGGAAAATTATTATGTGTCGTTTAATAAGTATTATAATTCACGGACAAGTGAACCTTGGTTTGATCGGGCCCATAATATCATTTTTGATCAGCTCAATTCCAGTGGGATTTTAGGCCTTGCCAGTTACTTGTTTATTCTTTGTGTTAGTTTATATTATCTTTGGAAAAAGAGAAATAGGGATTTTTGGCTTTCAGTTAGTTTTATTGGGCTGATTTTCGGTTATTTTTTTGCTAACCTTTTTGTTTTTGATAATTCCAGCACCTATGCGATATTCTTTTTAGTTTTGGCTTTTATAAACTTTATAGTTTCGGGTCAGGAAGATGCCGAAGACGAACAAGCAGAACCTTCTAGAAAATCAGTTAGTGTTTTTATACCCTTGGGTCTATTAGCTGTTCTAACGTTTAGTTTATATTTTTTTAATATCCGCCCGGCGATTGCCAACAATATCGGCATTGAGGCCTACAAATATTCGCGGGTTAATTATTCTAAATCAGTAGATTTATTTAAGAAAGCCTTGGCTTACAATACTTTTGGGAATCCGGAAATGAGTTTGCGCATAGGCGATTATGCGCTTCACCTTTTTAATGAGCTTGATGAGGAAAAAAGGGAAGTAAAAGAAATTCTAGATTTTGCAATCCAGGAGCTGGAGGCAAGTATTAATGAGGAGCCTTTAAATGCTCGATATTATTTGTATGTTGCCAGTCTATACAATGTGCGTTCCCGGGTTGAAAACCGGGAAGAGAATCTAAATATGGTTCTTAAACATCTTAACAAAGCTAAAGAATTAAGCCCAGAGCGCATTGAAGTTTATTTTCAACTGGGACAGATTGCTCTTTCTGCTGGTGACAGAGGACAAGCAGTGAGAGATTTTGAAAAAGCGTTTAAGATTAGACCCGATAGCAATGACACTCAACTGAATCTTATGTTGGCCTACCTTTATGTTGGAGATAAAGAGAAAATTGATAAACAATTTGAAATTTTAAGAGATTTTGGTTTTGTTGTTTTGGGCGGTAATCAGGTTGAGAAATTAGTTGCCGCATTATATGCCATAAAAGAACTTGATAAAATTATTCAACTTTTAGAAGCCTACCTGGCAAGTTATCCATCGTCAGAGTTTTACGCTAAATTAGCTACGGTTTGTTTGGAAGCGGGGAATAAAGAGAAGGCAAGAGAATATACATTGAAAGCGATGGAGTTAAATCCGGACTTGAAAGAAGAAGGAGAAGTTTTTTTAGAACAGTTGGAAGAATAATTAATAGAGTTAATATGGTAGTTAATAAAGTAGTTAATAATGGCGACGGCAGGTCTATTAACCTTATTAACAATTTTATTAACTCTATTAACAACCGTATTAACAATTTGAATAATCAAAATAAGGACTTCAATTCCTTAATTGATAAATGAATGAATAGTAACTATGTCTAAAAGATTTTTTTTATTCATATTTTTTTTGATAGCATCATTCTTCACCAGCAATGCAGTTTTTGCTTATCTGCCAACTGATCCGGGTTTTAGAACCGAACAGTGGTATTTACAGAAAATTAAAGCTTCTCAAGCCTGGGATTTTACTAAGGGTTCGGAAGATATTGTGATAGCAATTTTAGATTCTGGCGTAGATATTGACCATCCCGATCTTAAAGATAATATTTGGGTTAATGCCGGAGAGATATCAGGGGATGGGATTGACAATGATAATAATGGTTATATTGACGATATCCATGGCTGGGATTTTGTTGGTAATGACAATAATCCTCAACCTGATATTTTGGGCGTTCCTTATAACGAAGCCGGAGCTAACCACGGTACGATTATAGCCGGAGTCTTGGGTGCCCGGGGAGACAATGCTAAAGGTATTGCCGGTATCACCTGGTATTCAAAAATTATGCCTCTGCGGGTGCTTAACAGTGTTGGACTTGGTGATTCTGGTGCCGCGGTCCAAGCCATTGATTATGCAATAGTCCAGGGGGCGGATATTATTAACATGAGTTTTGTGGGGCCAGACTATAGTTCGGCGATGTACCAAGCGGTTCGACGGGCCTGGGAAAAGGGTATAATTATTGTCGCAGCCGCGGGCAATGATTCAGTTGAGCAAGGTGATGACTTGGATACCTATCATAGTTTTCCTGTGTGTTATGATGGGGCGGACAATATGGTCATCGGGGTGGCGGCAGTGGATGACAAGGACCGTAAGTCGGTTTTTTCAAACTTTGGCAATACCTATGTAGATGTTGCGGCACCGGGTGTTTCTTTTTATAGCACTCTTTTTCAGGACTTTTCTTCTCCTGATTTTCAGAATGAATATGGCGGCTATTGGTCTGGGACTTCGGTGGCTACGCCCTTAGTTTCCGGGGCGGCTGCCTTGATTAAATCCTTAAGTCCAAATTTTTCCAATAAAAAAGTGAGAGATATTATTATTGCAAGCGCAGAGAATATAGATCCTGCTAATCCAGATATCGCTGGCAAGTTGGGTGGGGGTCGGCTTAATCTTTACAAAGCCTTAGATTTGGCCTATAGCCAGCTTTTTAATATAGATTTGACTAAAAATATTATCACTGGCGCCGGCATTGGCGGCGGACCACATGTTAGAGTTTTTCAATCATCAGGCATAGCAATAACTAGCTTTTTTGCCTATGATGAAGGATTCCGGGGGGGTGTAACAGCAGTTGGTTGTGATTTGGATGGCGATGGGACGAGTGAAATTATCGCTGGCGCCGGCATTGGCGGCGGACCCCATGTTAGAATTTTTGACCGTAAAGGAAAGCTTATCAATCTTTTTTTTGCTTATGATGAGCGATTTCGCGGCGGGGTTAATGTTGCTTGTGGTGATTTAGATGGTGACGGCAGGGACGAAATTGTCACTGGCGCCGGCATTGGCGGCGGACCCCATGTGCGTATTTTTAATGGGGATGGACAGTTGGTTAATCACTTTTTTGCTTACAGTGAAAATTTTCGCGGCGGGGTGAATGTAGAAGTGGGGGATTTAGATAACAACGGCCGAGCCGAGATTTTCACTGGGCCCGCTTCCGCCGGCGGTCCCCAGGTTAGAATTTTTGATTGGCATGGGGCAGTGGTTGGCCAATTTTTTGCTTATAAAAAGGATTTTCGCGGGGGAATAGATATTGGCCTGGGTGATTTAGATGATAATGGCAGCCAAGAGATTATTGTCGGTGTTTCTCGCGGGGGCAGTTCTTATATCCGGGTTTTTGATCAATCATTTATTTTACGTTATCAATTTTTAGCTTACTTAGATGAATTCCAAGGAGGCGTCAATTTGGCTGTGGCTGACTTAGAGAGTGATGGCCGGGCCGAGATTATTACTGGTGCTGGCCAAGGCGGCGGTCCCCAAGTGCGGATATTTAATATAGAGGGCAAACCCTTGTCGCAGTTTTTCGCTTATTCTAAGTATTTTCGTGGGGGAGTGAACGTGGGGACGATGAAGAGTAATGGGGAATAAAGTTATAAGTTATTGGTTAGATATTTATTAATGTTAGAAGGATTGTTTTCAACATGGAAATCTTTAGAAAAATCATCAACTTAATTAGAGCCCATCCTTATATTCAAACTCACCACAAGTTAAAGCAATTTATAAAATTTGCTATTGTGGGGGCTTGTTGCGCTGTGATTGATTTTGGTATTTATTTAATTTTAACCCGCTTTGCCAATTTTAATTATTTAATAGCCAATCTTATATCTTTTTCATTGGCCGCAACTGCCAATTTTATTTTTAACAAGTTTTGGACTTTTCGGGATTATGCAAAGAAGAGGTTGCATGTGCAGTATATTAAATTCATTATCATTGCAGTTTGCGGTTTATTTTTAAACGAGTTGATTTTATATTTGCTTACTGACAAACTGGATTTGCACGATATACTTTCTAAAACAGCGGCAACAGTTATTATTCTTTCTTGGAACTTTACCATGCAGCGGGCCTGGACATTTAAAAATGCAGGTGAACTTTTAGAATGACTTGTTTTTTAGAATATTTGAGGCTATAATGATAGTAACTTATAGTAATAAGCTCGGCTCGCTTCGCCCATTCGGCCCCGAGCTCTCCTCGAGTCTGAGCGACCTCGGAGTCGAAGACATGGCCGAGGGGTCGCCTTCGCGTAACACAATAGTAATACGATGGTAACTCATTGTTTCCTACAATGTATTACTATTGTATTACGCGAGTCCTGACGAAGTCAGGACGAGCTTATTACTATAAGTTACCACCCTCTGTTCACTGCAATTATTTTTTAAATTTTGAAATTCTAATTTTTAATTCCAATCATATGCCTGAAAATTTTGTTTCTGGAAAAAAAAATGTTTTAGTAACAGGCGGAGCTGGCTTTATTGGCTCCCACCTTTGTGAAAAACTAGTTAAAAATAATCATGTACTTTGCCTTGATAATTTTAGCACGGGGCAAGAAAGTAATATTGATCATTTGATTCAAAATCCTGATTTTAAGTTCATTAAACATGACATTACCGAACCAATAGATTTAGAAAAATCCCGCGAGGCCCAGATGTTTAAAATTGAATTTCAGGGTATCCAGGAAATTTATCATCTGGCTTGTCCAACCTCTCCCAAGGAGTACAATAAATACCCAATTGAAACCTTACTGGCTAATTCTTACGGCGTAAAAAATACTCTTGATTTGGCAATTAAATATAAAGCCAAATTTTTATTTAGCTCGACTGATGCTGTCTACGGCGAACCCCAACCGAACCAGGAGCCTTTTAAAGAAGATTATTGGGGCTATGTTAATCATTTGGGTCCCCGGGGTTGCTATGATGAGGGTAAACGATTTGCCGAAACTTTAATTGTTAACCATCGAAAAAAATTTAATATTGATACTAAAATTGCAAGAATTGCCAATACTTTTGGTCCTTTGATGAGACTTGATGATGGCCGAGTGATTCCGGATTATATTAATTCGGCATTAAAGGGCAAGCCAATACTTATCCATGGTGATCAAAACACGGTCAGCACCTTTCTGTATATCAGCGATTTAATTGATGCCCTAACCAAGATGATGGCCTCCAGCGAACCGGGACCTATTAATATTGGGAGTGCCGAAGAATATAGATTAGAGGATATAGCTAAACAAATTATAGATCTGGCGGGTTCAAAATCAAAAACAGCATTTGAGGCTCCGCCGCCATATACCACAGTTCAGAATGTGCCAGATTTAACTTTAGTCAAAGAAAAGCTTGGTTGGTTTCCACTTGTGAAATTAGAAGAGGGTTTAAAGGAAACTATTGAAAAGATGCGAGGCGCAAAAGTGATCAAACCTCTGACTCCCTTTGATATAGTTGGCGCCCCCCAGCCTAAAGAGGAAGAGGATGAATAGATATGAAAATATTTATCATAATTCCAGCTTATAATGAAAGAGAGGCTGTTAATAGGGTAATAGAGAGAGCTCAATGTTATGGGCAGGTGGTGTTAGTTGACGATGGATCAACAGATGATACACTAAAAAGAGTTCAGAGTTGCGGGGTGCTCACACTGCGGCATTGCGTTAATTGTGGCCAGGGCGCAGCTTTAAAAACCGGCATTGATTACGCTTTAGCTAGTGGAGCCGAGATTATTGTAACCATGGATTCTGACGGTCAGCACCGGCCAGAAGAGATTCCTCAGATAGTGAAGCCGATTGAGAGGGGTGAAGTAGATATTGTTTTGGGTTCTAGATTTTTGGAAGTTAGCACAAATGGCACCCCGCACAACTCACTTCGTTCGTATGCAGGGCGGGCAAAAGACCACAAAGACTGCATGAAATTTAAAATACCTTTTTCAAAAGAGTGGTTGGTCTTAAAACCAGCGATTTTTTTTGAAAGGCTCTTTACGGGGTTAAAACTGACTGATGTTCATCAGGGGTTCCGGGCAATGTCCCGTGAAGCCGCCAAAAAAATTCAAATAACCCAAGATAAAATGGCGCATGCCACTGAAATTATTTCAGAAATTAAAAGAAATAAATTACGTTGCAAAGAAGTGCCGGTAACTGTGGTTTATAATGAATATGGGCAGGGGATGGGAGGTGCCTGGAAGATTTTGAAAGATTTGTTTTTCAAGAAAATAGTATATTGATTAATTGTTACATTGCTAAATTATTGCATTGCTGATGTGGATGATTGCTAACAATTTAGCAATTTGACAATGTAACAATTGGAACTAATTAATAATGGGCTAACAATTCTAACCATGTTACCTCAACAAATCATTGCTATTATTTTAATCCTAATCATTTTTTCGCGCATCGTTGTCCGTTTCCGTCGCAAGGAGATTTCTAAAAAAGAATTTGGCATTTGGACGGTTTTTTGGTTGTTGGCTTTGGGGGTAGTTTTATTTCTGCGCCAGGTCGATGCCTTTGTCCGGAGTATTGGTATTGTCGGCCGGGGGATTGATGTTATTGTTTATGTTTCCATTGCATTGATTTTTTATTTAATTTTTAGAATTATTGTGCGTTTGGATAAAATTGAACGGGAGATTACCAGGGTGGTGCGGAAAGTGGCGCTGGATGAGGCGGACAAAAAGTAGGGGTTTATTGCATAAACCCCTATGGATTTACATTTGGAATATGAATATAAAAAAAGACCGAGGTCATCGCTTCTGCTGATGAACCTCGGTTTTTTGGACTTTTTGGTGGAAAGGAAGATATAGAAACAATCTATTTCCTTGTCAAAAACGTTGTTCCGGGGTAAGAATCTCTGGGCCCATTTATCCTTTTTAATAAAATACTAGGTTCCTTGCCGTTAATTAGGGCTACTTCCACCTCTTTTGCGGTAGCGAGTTTTGCGGCTTCTATTTTGCTTAGCATCCCACCGCGGCTAATCGTAGAATCTGTTTTTTTAGCCAGTTGGATAATCCCTTTATCAATCAGAGGGACTTCTTTGATTAGTTCTGCCTCTGGTAACCCATAATCACAGAATAGACCATCTACATCAGTCATAATAACCAGTATATCAGCTTTAATTAGCACTGCTATTTTAGCAGACAGTTTGTCATTATCAGCCAGATCTTTTAAAGCTTTAAGCTCCTCATCCATAACGGCGTCATTGGCATTGACTATGGTCACTTCCCCCCACTTAAATCCTTGCAAAAGTCTTTCTTGAGTGCAAAACTTATGATCATCTTCAAGATCGTAATAGGTGTAAAGGGCTTGGCCAATGCGAATTGACAGTTGGTCAAAAAAACGGGAATAGACATTCATTAATCTATTTTGACCCACCATAGCGGCTCGCGCCGGGGGGTATCCCTTGTCTTTAATCATCCCGGTAGCTACGGCTCCAGAGGTGACCAAGATAATTTCATGACCTTGTTGATGTAATGTCCCAATTTGCTGAACAAGATGGCCAATAAAAGTTTCATCCAAGCCACTGGTCGTTTGAGCACTGCTTAACAATGAGCTTCCCACTTTGATTACTATCCTCATTGATTTCCTCCCGTTTAGTTATTTTTGTGTAGGAAAAACTTGTTTAAAGACCTTATCACACCTCACAAATCTTGTCAAGACCCTTCTAAAATGCTACAATTATCCTATGAAAAAGGCAGCCGTGATAATTGTTACATACAATGCGGAAAAGTATATTGAGCCACTTTTTGAGAGCTTAGCTAAGCAAGATTATCCTAAAGATGATTTTAGGCTTTTTTTGGTTGAGAATAAATCCGAGGATAAAACAATAGCAGAGATTAAAAAATGGGTTGATGCAGAGATAAATAGGAATGGCTCTAATATTTCTAATAAATCTAATATCTTGAATAAGGATTTTTTGGATGTGGAGATTATTGAGAATAAGAAGAATCTGGGTTTTGCTGGGGGATATAATGTCGGAATGAATAAATCGTTGGATAGGGGATTTGATTATATTGTTTTATTAAATCAGGACATGGAAGTGGATGAGCACTGGCTAAGCGAGATGGTGAAAAAAGTAGAATCAGACAAAAGTATCGGTGCAGTGCAATCCCTGATGTTGCTCACTAAAAAACGAGACAAAATAAATTCAACAGGTGAGCGTTTAAATTATTTAGGCATTGGATATAGTGGTAATTATCAATTATTAATTATCAATTATCAACCCAAGGATAACATAATCAGCTATGCTAGCGGTGCAGCCGTATTATTCAAGTCAGACGTGCTCAAACGCGTTGGCTTATTCGACGAGTCATTTTTTATGTATCACGAGGATTCAGATTTGAGCTGGCGAGTTCGTCTGGCTGGTTATGACATTGTTTTAGCAGATAAGGCGATTGTTTATCATGATTATAAATTTAATCGTAATCCCAAGACATTTTATTGGACCGAGAAAAATCGTTTAACGTTTCTTTTGAA
The DNA here is from genome assembly GCA_018896645.1 of Patescibacteria group bacterium. NCBI lineage: Bacteria > Patescibacteria group bacterium. The sequence continues at coordinate 41,191 of JAHIMF010000041.1, forward strand.
GAATTTTGAATTTAAGACATTAGTATTAATTTTTCCAATATTTGCGGTTATGGAATGCGGGATGTTGTTGCACGCGTTAGTAACCGGCTGGTTTTGGCAGAAGATCAAAAGTTATGGCTGGGTTTTGCGAAATTTAGGCAATATTTTAAAGTCAAGAAAAGAGGTGCAGGAATTGCGCAAGGTGCGTGATCGTGATTTAAAAAAGTATTTGGTGGCAGGAATAGAGTTTGGAGGGCTGGAGAATGTATTGCTTAAATATGTGGCTAATCCAGTGTTAAAATTATACTGGTGGGTTGTGAAGAGGCTTATCTAAATCACGAATATTAAGGCTGTTTGAAAATTGTTATTCCGAGCGTAGCGAGCTTTTTTTTCATTCCGAACGGAGTCCCGCACGCATGCGGGGCGCAGTGAGGAATCCCTTAACTCTAGAAAATGGAAGGATGGGGTGGAAAGCCTGCGGTGAAGGGATTCCTCGCTGCGGCTCGGAATGAAAAAAAACTTCGTTCGAAATAGTAGAACAGTGTTTTCGGACAGTCTCATATATTCGTTTTAATTCGTGAATAATTCGAGTAATATTAGTGCTTATGAAGATAGCTATTATCACCTCTACTTTCCCGCCCTACCGCGGCGGCATCGGCAATGTGGCCTATCAGGAAGCCCGGGAATTAGCGCGGCTTGGCAATCAGGTGACAATTTTTACACCCAGGTATGATACGACCCAAGATAAAGTCCAAAAGGTTGATGGCCTTATTGTCAAGCGGCTTTTTTCATTGCTCAAATTTGGCAATGCGGCTTTTTTGCCGCAGCTTTTGTGGTCGTTGGGGGATTTTAATGTTTGGTATTTGCATTACCCGTTTTTTGGCGGTGCGGAGATTGTATGGCTTTTAAAGAAATTCAAGAAGTCAAAAAAAATAATTATTCGTTATCATATGGATGTGGTGGGCAGAGGATCGTTAGAATTTTTTTTTAACGCTCACTCCCGCTATATCATGCCCAAAATTATCAAATCAGCGGACAGGGTAATTGTCTCGTCCTATGATTATGCTCATCATTCCAATATTAAAGAATTAATTTCAGGCAATCAAAAAAAATTTACAGAGATTCCTTTTGGGGTGGATTTGAAAAGTTTTATTCCCAGCTCAAAAGACGATTTATTTTTAGATGAATTAGGCGTGGCAGCAGAAGATAAGATAGCCATGTTTATAGGGACCTTGGATAAAGCCCATTATTTTAAAGGAGTGGAAATTTTGCTTCAGGCGTTTAGTTTGCTCGAAGACCGGCCTTACAAATTAGTAATTGTTGGCGAAGGAGATTTGCGTTCACATTACGAAAAGATGGCTGAAAAATTAGGTATTACTAAAAAAGTAATTTTTGCCGGCGCGCCCAGCGATAGAGATTTACCGGCATTTTATAACATTGCTGATGTTGTGGTTTTGCCTTCAATTGATAAAAGCGAGGCTTTTGGTTTGGTTTTAATAGAAGCCATGGCTTGCGCCAAACCCGTGATAGCTTCTGATTTGGCTGGGGTGAGGAGCGTGGTTGAAGATGGCGTTAATGGGTTTTTAGTTAAGCCCAAGAATACTGGTGAATTGGCTAATCGGATTGATTATGTTTTGAGCAACATTGAGACTGCTAAGCAAATGGGGGGGAGAGGTCGGGAGAAAGTTGAGCGGGTTTATAATTGGGAACGGGTTGGGCAAGATTTATCACGAATATTACACGAATTATTCACGAATTGCAATCGAATTTATATATGAATAATTAACTTAAATTATCTCTAATGAGCTCTGATAACTTGGATAATATTTACGCATGCTAAATAAACTCATTTCTCAAATCCAACGCGACAAAAACTATACTTTCACCACTTTAGCGATTTTGTGCGTGGTTTTTTTGTGGTTTGTAATACAGGTGGTGTATCCGTCAACTTCTGGGGTTATTGGTTTTGGCGGGCGATTGGTTGCTTTTAGCGCCTTTTTATTTTATTGGTTTATTGGGGCTTCTTGGTTAGCAGGCATTTTTAAAAAGATTGTCAAATTTAGTAATGTTTGGTCATTTGTTTTTGGAATTTTCTTAATGCTTTATTTAATTAGTTTTGTAATGGCATTTTGGATTGTGTTTTATAAGATAACGGTAGTGCTCATGGCGATGAGTTTGATGATTTTGATTTTGGGCATTTCTTTTTTATATAGGAGAGTAACTAGTCACTCGTCATTCGACCCTGAGCTCATGACCGAAGGGTCACTAGTCACTGGGGATTCTTTTTCTCCAGAAGAATCTAAACAAGAATTAGTGGTTACTAATAATACTTCTTTTGGGGATTCCTTAATCCTTGGCCACTGGGTTTGGCCGTCATTAGCAGTAGCCGCTATCATTGCCATCGGACTTCTATTCCTCGCTCGTACTGGCGACTATATGATTACCCCTTGGTCTGATGTGAGTCCTTTATATTTATACTTTTATGCCTTCATCTCTTTTATTATTTTTCTCTTGATTTTTTCTCGGACGCGGTTAAGAACCCTATTGATTATTATCATTCTTCATTCGTTTTTACTGCACTCTTATTTACCAATTGTTTATAAAACAGGTTTTGGCGGCGATAAGTGGCGGCATATTGCGGCCGAGAGATCGCTCCAAGCTGGAGAGGTTTATTCGCCGAGTTTGTTTGGCGAAGAAAAGCTGACGATGAGAAAGATTGGTCCGTTTTCAGTGCCCGAGGTTTTTATTGTTGGCAATAAAACCTCTTATGCTAATCAATGGGGTTTAACTATTGCTTTATCTTGGATATTAAATATTGATGTCTTTTGGATTGACCTTTTGCTTGTATTCGCCTTGTGGTCAATTTTTATTCCCTTATTTTTGATTAAAATCGGTTCTTTTTTTATCAAAGATAAAATATTTCTCGGACTGTTAACGTTTGTGCCTTCGCTTTTTTATCCTTTGCAGGTTTATGGCTCTATTACCATTCCCGTGGCGTTTGGTTTTTTGTATTTTGTTTTTATGCTTGCTTTGTGGCTTTTATATTTGCATAAAAATGAATGGGATAAGCGATTTTTTGGGTTTTTATTGATATTAACGGCTTTGATGTATTTTAATTATTTTATTTATTTTGTTCTAATACTGGAGATTGGGGCTATAATTTTTGTATTTAAAAAATATATATTACCGCGCCTCTTGCAGGGTCGCTCGCCTTCAAAAAAGTTTATATTTTACTTGTTGTTTTTGCTGGGATTTTGTGTTGTCTTTATTCCTGTTCTTGATAAACTAATTGGCCTATCTAATTTTGATGTGGGGGGCTTGATTCATTTTTGGAAAATCCCAAGACAGTTGGAAGAATTTTTTCTGGGTAAACTTTTGGGGTTGGGTGAATTTGTTCCTTTTCCAACATTTATTTCTCAAGGCAATTTTATATTTATGCAACTTTCCCGATATTCTTTATCCAGCACCACTTTTTTGAATTTTGTTTATTGGCAAAAATATATCAGCATTTTTTTATGGCTTTTGATTGTTTATGGAATGACCCGTATTGGCAAAGTCAAGGCTATGCGTGTAGCGACTCTTTGGCTTATTTTTATTTTTATCCTTTTAACCAATCATTTTTTATCAATGTATTACATGGATGGGGTGCGGTTATTGACGAAACGTCTGGATTTAGTCATTGCGTTTTTTCTATTGCCCATGCTCGCGCTCGGAATTTACCGGATAGTTTTTCGAAACTCAAAAATTGTCAGTCATAATGCCAAAATTATTGCCCTGGGCTTGCTTTTGGTGGTTTCTTCAAGTGTTGCTTACGCTTCCGGGCCAAAATTGGAAGTAGTGACCGAGGATGAACTGGAAGCCGCGGAATATGTGTTTAAAGAAATTAAGAAATTAAGAAACAAGAAACAAGAAACTAGTGAACTAGAAATTGGGGACGATCCCAGCGACCAATTACTAATTAATAGTGACGAGGTTAATAATGTTAATAGAGTTAATAATAAATGGTATTATTGTGTGTTGGCTAATACTTGGCCGCTTTTAGGATTAGAGGCAGTGTCTAATAGGCGTGTTGTAACCGGGGGCTTTCCGGTTTATACTGAATACGCGCAACCGGAACGGGTGCAGCTTTGGAAAAAAATGATTAGCGAGCCCTCAATTCGGTACTTAGAAAAAAGCCTGGAGATTACCGGAGCTGATCATTGTTATTTTATGATAGAGAAAAAATGGTTTGATGTTGAGGAAAAAAAGCAAGAGGAAAAATTGGAGCGGACTATAGAGATGCTGGGGAAGTATGAGAGGTTTGGGGAAGTGTATGTATTTTATTATGAGGGTGAGGACCACGAATAGCACAAAAGACCACAAATTTTGCCATTATAGTTTGGTTTGTGTATAATGCAATTAGTGATATTTATCCATTTAGCATCTTTTCATTTATCATCTTTTTATTAATTTATTTGTTTATTAATTTATTGAATTTATTAATAAACTAATAAAAGCGAGCGAGCGCAATAAATCAGTAAAAAATATGATAAATGGATATATGGAAAATGAAAATGTATGAAACTCGGCGTTATCTCCGATACCCACGGGGAAATAGAAAAAATTAAAAAAGTCCTTGAAATTTTCAAAAAAAGAAGCGTAGAAATGATTATTCATGCCGGGGACATGGACAGGGTTAGAAATTTAGAAGTGTTTCAAGGCATTGGGGTGCCTTTAAAAATGGCAATTGGCAATATAGATGAAGAGCCTGTTTTGTATCCGCCGAAAGCCAAAGAATTAGGCCTTGATTTTGAAATGAACAGTTTTTTGAATGTAGAAGCCGGGGAAAGGCGATTGTTTTTATTTCACGGTAATGTGTTGGGCGGGCTTGAGCAGGTATTTGATACCTTGATTACTTCTCGCAAATATGATGTTATAATATACGGACATACGCACAAGCCGCGGAATGAATATAAAGATAATGTATTGATTTTAAACCCCGGTAGTTTACAATCAATTCAGTTGGGGATTAAAGATTCAGCGGCAGTGTATGATACAGAGACTAACAAGGCAAAGATTATAGAGGTTAATTAAACAAGCAATCGAATAAATAAGTAAAGTAGATTATTATGAAACTTTTAATTACCGGCGGGGCCGGGTTTATCGGCTCCAATTTTATCCGTTATATTTTAAAAAAATATCCAGGTTATAAAATTATTAATCTGGATAAATTAACTTATGCCGGGAACTTGGAGAATTTGCGTGACTTATCCGCCCCTGGCGGAGAGAATGATCCCAGATATAAATTTGTTAAAGGTGATATTTGTGATGAGAAAATTGTCAGTGAAGCGGCCAAGGATGTTGATGCAATAGTGAACTTTGCGGCAGAAAGCATTTCAGAAGAAACCTACTTACCGATTTGGAACAGAGGAAATATAGAAGTTACTACCCTGAAAGAACTGTTTGAGAAAGTTGTTCATCAAAATAAGACAAAGGTGGTGGTCCGAAAAGACAGAGAAATAATTAATTTTGCTCATAAAAATTATAAAGTTCTATCATATAAAGGTGGTATTGGCTATTGGATGCCAATTAAGCAAATGAGTAGACATAAGTATAAAGGCAAATTAATAAGACTGAGTCAAAAATGGGGAGAGATTACTGCCACACCCAATCATTCAATTTATGACTGTGATTTTAATTTGACCACCCCCCTTAAAAATCCAGAACTTTTAGGTTTAAGAAACATAAACCACATTTCCAAAAAAAAGAAATATCTGAATTTTTCAGGTAAAAAGTTAAAGGTCCTATTAAGAGTTTTGGGAGCCTACATTTCTGAAGGTTGGACAACATATAATAAAAGGAATGGGAGCTATCATTTTGGTATATCTAATACTGATGAAGAACAGATAGTATTGCTAAAAGATGATTTATTATCGCTGGGTTATAGACCGAATATTACCAAAACAAAGGGTGGATTATTTCAGCTAATAATTAGTAATAAAGGTTTTTTTAATTTTGTTAGAAAAGAGGCGGGATTTAGATCAGCAGGTAAATTTATTCCCTCTTTTATTTTTCAGCTAGAGACTTCTCTACAACAAGAATTTTTGCGGCTGTTAGTGTGGGGAGATGGGCAAGAGATAGTAAATAAAAATTATAAAACCACAAGATATGTTACTAAATCTAAAAAATTAGCTACAGGGCTATCTTTATTGCTTTCTCTATTTCATTATAATTATTCTGTAGGTTATGATAAAAGATTCAATGCTTACATCATTGTTTGGGGTAATGATTATACGATTTCATTAATAAATAAAGAATATACAGAAATACCTTACGACGGTTATGTTTATGATATTTCAGTAGATAATTTAAAAAACTTTGTTTGCGGAGTAGGGAATATAGTTGTTCATAATACGCATGTGGACCGCTCGCTTTACGAACCTGGTAGTTTTATTAAAACCGATGTTTATGGCACTTGGGTTTTGCTTGAGGTAGTGAAAAGGTTTAAGATTAAAAAATATTTGCAGGTCTCAACTGATGAAGTTTATGGTGATGTTTCTAGCCCCAATTTTTCAAAAGAGACGGACTTGTTGCACCCCTCGTCTCCTTATTCTGCTTCTAAGGCTGGCGGTGATATGCAGGTATTGGCAAGTCACCGAACTTTTGACTTACCGATTTTAATTACCAGAAGTTCTAATAATTATGGACCTTTCCAATATCCAGAAAAAATTGTACCTTTGTTTATAACGAATTGTCTGGAAAATAAGGAAGTGCCGGTTTATGACGGGGGAACGCAGATCAGGGATTGGTTGTATGTTGAGGATAATTGTACGGGCATTGATACGGTATTACACAAAGGCGAGTTTGGCGAGATTTATAATATCGGCGCTAATCAAGAGCCGGAAATTACTAATTTGGAGTTGACCAAAACAATATTAAAATTAACCGAGAAAGATGAATCTTTAATCAAACACGTTACTGGTCTTAGGCCTGGTCATGACCAACGTTATGCAGTGGACACTACAAAGATTCGTAAATTAGGATGGGAACCCAAAATGAGTTTTAAGGAGGGCATGAGTCAAACGGTTTATTGGTATGTTAAGAATCAGGATTGGTGGAAGAAGATAAAGAGCGGAGAATATCTTGAGTATTATAAGAAGCATTATCGCGAGTGATTGAATAATTAAGTAACTAACTAATCGAGTAATTAGGTAATTATTTATGTCAAAACCAAAGATATACCCATCGGTTGTTACTTGGGGAGCGGATTGGAGACAGCAATTAAGAGATGTTAAAAAATTGAAATTAAGGGAGGCGACTGTTTTTTTGACTGGAATTGACAAAGATGCACATCAAGAATTCTATAGATTTTTAAAAAATAGCGGGATTAAAAAAATACCTCATATTCATTTGCGGCATGATTTTGATGAGGACGAAATTAAAGACTTGACTAAAGAATATGGCGTAGATTATTTTACGATTCATTTTAAAACAGTTGAGCATTATTTGAATTGGAATAAAAGCTTGAAGGATAAAATGTGTGTTGAATATAATGCTGATGAATGGGAAGGAGTAAAAATTAACGATTTTGAATTTATAAAAGAGATTGCCGGGGTTTGTGTTGATATTGGGCACTATGCCGCTGAAAATTTGTTGAATCGGTTTAATACCATCGAATTGTTTAAAAAAGTGATTGACACTTATCCCGTTGTAATAAATCATCTAAATGGCAAATATTTTGTTAAAAACAAAGATGGATGCGATGAAATAAAGCGAGGACATTTAGTGGTTGACATAAAAAAAGATTTTGAATATTTGGATGATGTGCCTAGAAAATTATTTACTAAAAATGTTTATCTTGAATTAAGGAATACGATACCGGAACAGATTGAGATAAGGGATTATTTGTATGGGAAATATTTTAAATAAAAATTTCTACCCGACTTTAGTCGAGGGTTCGCGAAGCATTAGCTTCAGACGAAGGCAACTAAAGTTGTCCGACCCTGACCTAAAGGTCGGTAGAAAGTGAAAAACCATGAAATACCTAATTTTCGGCAATGGCTATCTTGGCCAACAATTTCATAAATATTTTAAAGGCTCGGTGATGAGTGAGGTTTTTGTTAAGAAAGAGGAAGATGCTTTGCGTGAGATTGAGAAACATGAGCCGGAATGGGTGCTAAATTGCGCTGGGATAACTGGCCGGCCTAATATTGATTGGTGCGAAGATAATAAACAGGAGACATTTGAGGGCAATGTTTTATTACCCTTGATGATTGCTAAAGCTTGCAAAAAAGTTGGGGTTAAGATGTTGCATTTGGGCTCGGGCTGCGTATATTCCGGCGATAATAATAGGAAGGGCTGGAGCGAAAAAGACGCGCCAAATTTTAGCGGCAGTTTTTATTCTAAAACCAAGGCCTTAAGCGAGGATATGTTAAAAGATTATAATGTTTTGCAATTGCGTTTGCGGATGCCAATTGATAATGATATTTCCAGTGAAAGAAACTTCATTAAAAAAATTACTGGTTATAAAAAAGTGATTGATATAAAAAATTCCATGACTATTGTTGATGATTTACTGCATGTTGCTGACACTTTGATGTCAAGAAATAAAACCGGAATTTATAATATGGTTAATCCCGGACCGATGAGCCATAGAGAAATTCTTGATTTGTATAAAGAGATGGTTGACTCAAAGTTTAATTACGATATTATTTCAGTTGATGAGTTGCATAAAACGACTAAGGCGGAGAGGAGTAATTGTGTTTTAAATATGGAGAAATTAACGAAAGAAGTGGAGTTAAAGCCGTTGAAAGAGCGTTTGACTGAAATCTTTCAGAGAACACAGGAAAAGTAACTTATAGTAATAAGCTCGCTCACTGCGGTTCGCTTCGCGTAATACAGTTGTAACTCAATAGTCACTCATTGTAATATTTTAAATTTAATCTGCCTTACAGCTTATAGCTTTAAGGCTTTACAGCTCAAAAATTTATGAAAGGAATAATTTTAGCTGGAGGGACTGGTTCGCGCTTAATGCCGTTAACCAAAGTTACAAACAAGCATCTTTTGCCGGTTTACGACAAACCGATGATTTATTATCCGATTATGACTTTGGCCAACGCCGGGATTAAAGATATTATGATTGTTTCCGGCAAGGGGCACGCCGGGCATTTTTTAGAGCTTTTAGGCGACGGGGATGAATTTGATGCTAGATTTTCTTACGCGATTCAAACGGAAGCAGGAGGCATTGCCCAGGCGCTTGGACTTTGCCATGACTATGCCGACCAAGAAAAAATCGCCGTAATCTTAGGAGATAATATTTTTGATTATGATATTAGTAAGGCAATGCGGGATTTTGAGAAACAAGAAAAAGGCGCCAAGGTTTTTCTTAAAGAAGTGAACGATCCGGAGCGTTTTGGAGTGGCAGAAATTCAGGGTGAAAAAATTGTAGGAATTAAAGAAAAGCCAGAGCAACCAAAAAGTAATTATTGCGTGACCGGGCTGTATTTTTATGATAATCAGGTTTGGCAAGTTATAAAAACTTTAAAGCCCTCTGGCCGCGGCGAGTTGGAAATTACTGATGTTAATAATTTTTACATTGAGCAGGGGATAATGACTTATGAAATTTTACAAGGAGATTGGACCGATGCCGGGACTTTTGATTCGTTGCTTCGGGCGAGCAATTTGCTGGCAGAGAAAGAGAAGAATAAGTGATTTAAGCATTGAACCATTCGCACGCCTGCCCGCCTCTGGAGGGAATGGTTCCAAGATTGCAACTGTTTAAAAAGAAAAAACCACTCCGGTAAACCGTGAGTGGTTGTAGATTTTATGATTGGTATCCTACGATTGATTTTGGAATCTCGATTATGCCGCTTTGATGGCCTTGGTTAGTTTTTCAACTTCTCACGTAATCAAAATTACCAGAATAGTTAGGATGATAAGCTATTTAAGCAGCGGTTCCTCCCATCTTTGTTTTTATTCTTCCATTCTGCGCAGACACTCCCAATATAACAGTTCGCAATTACGGCAATCTACACAAACTGAGCTCCAGGGCGTGCTGCACATGCGGACACCTCTACCCTTATAGCGTTTCAGTATTTCCAGTAAGACTTCGGTTTTGATGCAGTAATAATCATTAAGAATACTTTTCCGCCATTCGTAGTCTTCTGACATAACCACATTTGCCTGATTATAATAACGCATAAATGTCATAACAACCGGTACTCCTTGAGCCAGGTAATACTCAACTAGTGAATCCTGAACTCCCAGGCCCCAGCTATTTGTTCTGATGCGCACAAACATTACATTCTTTGGGCACTCAACGAACAGGGACTCTCTGCCATTACAAGTAAAGACTACTGGTGCCGGAAAGTCAAAACGAGGATGCGAGGTGTTGAAGAAACGGTGTTCATACTGGTTAGTGGATTCAATAACATATTCTCGTTGAATATTGCTATCATGACCACTATTAATACGAACAATTTTCCCTGCCGCTTCTTGGGGAGTAGGAAACAATGGCTTGTCTAGTGTCCGATAGAATCTCCCACCATTATAGAAGCACTCGGCACATCCCATGGGACATTCTCCGGTCTGGGGGATACAGTCAATCAAATTAGTGTTAGCCAGCTTGGGGTTTCTGTCCATAATCTTCTCCTTTGAGCACAATTGTTTCAGGATATTTCGGAAGAGGTTCATTAGGAATAAAGCCCCGCTTCAAAAGTGCTTCCCCAACAGCCCAGAGCCGAACATTTAGGAACCGTTCTCCCATTGAGGGGTCATTATTCTGCTCGGTGCGCCCCTTCCTTTTTGAACGAGCCATAGTTTCTCCTCCTTTTTTGAGTGGTTTTTGTAGGTTTATTTCGTTGGCTTTATATTATTCTTTTATAATCTTTTTGTCAAATGGATATTCTTCATCTCAAAAAAATTCTCAAATTAACTAAAGCTGGGTTGATTTTGTTTTTTGTTTTTCTCTTTTGCTATTTATTTTATAAAGATTTTGTACCTTCTGGAAAATTAGTTATCATTAATAATTTTCAAAATAAATCGCAATTGATTTCTGATTTATATCCTGATGTGCGGGTGGAAAAAATTAAGCAAGACGAGCAGGGAAATTTTTATCAAACAATGTTTATTGATCCAGTATATTTTAAGATAAACCCGCCGCGGGCGTTTAGGAAAGCGACGATAAAAATTGTTTATAAAAATAAAGAGCAATCATTGTTTCAAATTGGTTTAAAGCTTGGGGAAGAAGGTTGGGTATTTGATTTTAAGACTTTGGAATTTCAAAAGATCGATGATTTATCGTGGTATAAATTGCAAAAAGATAATCTTATCCTTTTACAAAAATCCAGGCGATACCGAGAGATCGACGATTTTTTACTGGAGCCGCCCACCCAGGGCCGGATTGCTCAATTTGGCTATACTTTAGAGCTTGCCAACCCGGCTGATTATTTATTAACAGCCCTTAACACAAAAACTGATCTTAATCATATCAGTTATATCATTGCTCGATACATCCAACCAGAGGTTGACGACAGTGATATCAAAACAGCCCAGGCTGAGTTTTTTATTGATCGTTCTTTTCTTGTTGATGGGAAATTAGTATTTATTTTTTCTGCTCCGGAAATGGATGTTAATAAGCGCGAAATAGACATTTACGAAATTCAAGTTGCTCTAGAACGGGAACCCCTTAAATTGGGCAACACTATCAGACAAGCTGGGGGATATTTGAAGGATATCATAGTAAATTTTTAATAGGTTTTCATTGTTACATTGTTTTATTGCTTATTTTTCTTGTTAACAATGTAGCAATGAAGCAATGTAACAATGGGCGCCATTGACTAGCCATTAACTGAGTAACCTGAAAAGCCATAATTATTCAACAATCAAAACTAAACATCTTTCTTTGGTTTTCGGCTAAATTGTTTAAGCAGTGTTTTGTGATTTGTTTGGCTGCGCTTTTAATATTTCTTATTATTGAAGACGCCAAATGCGGCTTTGTATTGAATTATTTTGATCTGGGCAAGCTTTTTGTTTTATGTATTTTTTTGGGTATTGGCGCCTTGTTGACGAGTAAAAAGGGCGAATTTCTTAGTGAATTGTGATTTTGTAGATTCCGTTTTTGTCGCCTATTTCAGCGTGAAGATAGATAAAATTTTTGTCCTTGTTGGGAAACAAATTGTAAATTTTTTTCACCTCAAGTAAATTAACAATGTTGCGTCGATTTCGGCTATCAAGCTCCAATGCATAGATTATATCTTTGCCGGCATTTTTCAGGGAGAGCAGTAAATAGTTTTGTTCTTTTGTGGATATAATTTTTTTGATTTCCGAGCTAAACCGGCTAAGAATGTATCTGGTGTCTTGCAAGGGTTTGCCATTGGAGTCGTAATTTTTTAAATCAGTTTGCCAAATTTCAAAATCATTATAATAAATCAAAGTTTGTGAAGCGGGTAAATAAAGGACATCTTTAGCTTTTGTTTCATTAAGAATAACTTCTTTAGTTTTGGTATTGATAAGCCAGATTTTTTGTTCGTGCCCTCTTTGGAAAAAGTCACCAGCAAGGGCTGATGATCCCCGCCCGGGAAAATCATCAGCCCTTGCTGGTGATTGAACTAATAATAATTCATCATCAATTTTAGAAAGAGAATACAGCGTACCTTGGTTTTGGGAGGAACCAAGCGGTAGCTCCAAGAGACAAGTCTTGGAAATCGCTTCAATTCTTAGGCTGCTGCCGTCTGTAGTCAAACCTACATAATTTAGGCACCAGTTCTCTTGCCATTTTTTAAGATAGAAAATATTCCAATCCTTGGCTATTAAAAAATCATCAAGACTTTGAGTTTTTATTTGCAGAAAAGGTTTTATTTTTTTTGTGAAAAGATTTATTTGATAGGTAGTGTTTTTTCTGGCGCCGTAAATAAGATTAGGATTTTGATGGTCCCACTTTAGATTGTCTAGCGGCGTATAGTTTTGGAAAGAATTTACTGATGTATTTTCTCCGGTTTCTGCATTGATGATTATATAATTTTTATATTCTGGTTTTTGTTCAGTAATTAATATTTTTTGGCTGGTATTATTCCATTTGATGTCAATAATTGAATCATGAGTTTCAAACAGGGTAGTCGTTTGTTCGGTTTTGATATCCAGTAGTTTTAAGGTGTTATTTAATAAGAGAGCCGTTTTTTGCTGATCCGGGGCAATCTGCACCTGGCTGATGTTTCCTTGAGTGAGCGCTTGAATTTCCGGCTGCAAACGGAAGAGCAGCACTTGGTCAGCAAAAGTTGCTTCATTGCTGGTGATAGTTAATCTCTTGACCCAGGGGTGATAATCAGGTTTTGTCAGTTTAATAAGATATTCATTAGGAATAAGATTATTAATAATCAAAGGTGTTTTTTGAATATTTTTTTGCTCTTGGCTTTGGGTGGCAGCGATGATTCTAAATAAAGTCCTCCAGGCGCTGCCTGAAAATAGATTTTGACGAGGTTGGTTGTCAATATAGACAGAAGCAGCTTTTGGGTAAGTTTCAAGAATTAAACTGCCGGTTTTAACAATTTCGTGTTTTTTAAAATCATAACGAAAACCACTGCTAGCGAGAATTAGCAAAGGCGCAGTGATTAGGAAAAGTATGATGATTGAGAGGTAAATTAAGCGGCGGAGAGTGATGTTCATATTGATTGACAAAAGGAGGTTTTGGGGGTAGAGTAAAGATGATGGATGTGAAGTAAGATTTTTCGTACATTGTATATAATGTTCAATTGTCCGATTGCTCGATTGATAAATTGTTTAGAATGATTTTGTAACAATCGAACAATTGAACAATGAAACAATGAGCAAGGGGCATATTTAAACAACAGAAATCAAAATAATAGAAAGTTTTACGCAACCCCACCATGTCTAAATTTATCATCACCGGCGGTAAAAAGCTTTCCGGTGAAATCCCAGTTAATGGCGCAAAAAATGCAGCTTTGAAAATTATTCCAGCTGCCTTGCTTTTTGATGAAAAGATTACTATTAGCAATGTGCCTAAAATTGAAGATGTGACTCGGCTGTTAGAAATTGTAAAAGATTTGGGGGTGGAAGTCAAGCAAAAAGGCAACACGGTTAAAATTCAAGCGGGTGATATTAAATCAGGTGAACTTTCCCGCGATTTGGTGCCAAAATTGCGAGCTTCTAATATGCTGATTGGTCCCCTGCTTTTGCGGGTAGGCGAGGTCGTGATTCCTCATGCCGGGGGTTGCGCTATTAGCCGGCGCCCGATTGATGTTTGGGTAAATCTTTTTAAACAACTTGGCGCAGAGGTGGAACAAGGCCCCAAATTATATACTTTCAAAGCTCGAAAAATGCGCGGCGCCAAATTGGTGTTTCCTTTTATTTCGGTAACTGCTACTGAAGCCTTGATGATGACAGCCGTATTGTTGTCTGGAAAAACAACTATTGTTAATGCAGCCATGGAGCCAGAAATCCCGGCCTTGGCTGATTATCTTAACGAATGCGGCGCAAAGATAAAAGGCGCCGGTACTAGCGAGATTGTGATCGAGGGCGTTAAACAGCTTAAAGCCCGACCTTTCACCGTGATACCTGACAGAATTGAAGCTGGCAGTTTTGCGTGTCTTGGAGCGGCTACTCGAAGTAGAATAAAGATCACTCATTGTAATCCGAATCACCTTGAGGTGCCTTTGGCGATTTTAGAGCAGATGGGCGTTAATTTTGTTGTTGGCAAGGACTACATTCAAATTAAAGAAGTTAGCGACCTAAAAGCAACAAAAATTAAAACCCATGAATATCCAGGTTTTCCTACTGATTTGCAATCTCCGTTTACTACTTTATTGACCCAAGCCAAGGGGGACAGCTTAGTTCATGAAACGATTTTTGAAGGTCGGCTTTTTTATACTGATATTTTAAATCAGATGGGAGCCGAGATTATTATGTGTGATCCTCATCGGGTAATTGTCCAGGGGCCAACAAAACTCTATGGCACTAAAGTTGCCAGCCCGGATATCCGGGCCGGTATTGCTTTAATCATTGCTGGCTTGATTGCCGAAGGCGAAACCGAGATAGATAATATTTATCAGATTGATCGGGGATATGAAGATATTGAAGGGCGGCTGAAAAAGCTGGGGGCGGGGATAAAGCGATTGGAGTGAGATTTCTATTATTAGAAAACTGATATAGCGCGAGCGGTAGAAGTTGGTGATTAAGATTCGCGGCAAGAAAGTGATTATTGACGATTGGAAAAAATAAATTTAAAAAGAAAAGCCGGGAGCTTGTAAGCCCTCGGCTTTTTGATTATCCGTCATCCGGCGGAGAATCTATTTTATTTCACCAGCACCATTCTCCTCGTCTCTTGATAATTTCCTACGCAGAGGCGATAGAGATAGGCGCCAGTTCCAAATCCGCTTCCATCCCAAGCCACTTCGTACTGGCCGGCTCCCTGACGACCCGCCACCAACGTTGCCACTCGCTGACCAATGGCGTCATAAATGGTCAACATGACATCACTGGCTTCTGGCAGATTGTAGGTGATGGTCGTAGCCAGGTTGAAGGGGTTGGGAAAGTTTTGTTGCAGAGCAATCTTGAAAGCAGTTGTTGCTTTCGCTTTTTTTACCACCTCCTTGCTTGCTTTTCCACCATTAATATATATTACGGTATAAACAATGCCAATATTGTTTTTATATAGAACCGATGCTAAAACCGGGGTCCCGCTCTGTATATTAAAAAACAGAAACGAGTGAATGTAGCTTTCCCCATTGGGCGCGAAAACCCTGGCGTTTAACTCTCTTGAGATAAACTGGGCGATATTATTGTCACCACTGCCCGTTGAACAGGCAATAAGAACAATATCAGGACTTGGGTTGAGATAAGGACTGATTTTTTCCCAAACATCAGCATCTCCAATCTCTATCCTCCAGGGATTATCCTGACCCGCAACTATTTTGTAACTAATACCTTTAGTGTTGCCATGGCCACCGATGACCAATAAATCTATCATACCAGCGGGTTTATAGCCATAATTCTCTCCCATGCTTATGATATTAGCTACAAATTTATTCCTACAATCTGCTTCAACGATTCGCAGGTCAAATCGCACATCCAGGAATCTCTGGATTATTTCAGGGTTTTGGTAAAACGCCCGGCTGTAATCCGTTTTAGGCAAAGCAATCACCGCCAGGGGCCGCATGTGTGAGCCAGGCTCATCAGTAAAGGCTTGCCTCTGATTCCTATGCTCCTATAGATGAGAAAGAACCTTTACGGTGTACCTGCCAAAAAAAGAGATATTATATTGTTTGAATATATATCGGGCTGGCTCTGATGTCCCATACTTTTCATGCAATTGTTTTAGCCGATATAAATCCTCACCAATATTATTATCTCCCAACCCTTTTAAAGGATTGCTTTTCTTTAATTCCTTGAAAAAATCACCGTCCAAGCCAGTATAATACTTCACTGGCTTTTCAAATTCTTGCTCATCTAAAACCACATCAAAGCCTATACTGCGTAGACCGTCGCCCGCTCTTTCTCGCCCAGATTCGGGCGCCATGGCTCTGGGGAAAAAGATTGCTTGAGTCAAGACCTTAATTATACGAGAGAGTAAGGCCTTGTTTCCTTCGCCAAGTCCATTGCCTATTTTACCCAAACTCGCAGCTGCTGTATCTTGGGCACGCCATTCCTTATCATTTAAAAAGATTCTGATTAACAGCTCTGCGTGTTGGGAATTACCTATTTCGCCCGATGCCCAGACAGCCGCCCATCGAAGATAGTCATTATCGCTTTTTAGGGCCAGGGTTAAAAGATTTTCAGCTTCTGGACTAACTTCACCTATTTTGCCCAAAGCATACATTGACTGAATGAGCAGGTCTACCAGCCAATAATCTTTATCCCAACCATTTTGAAAGCCCAAATCTATAATTTCTATCAGGAACGGCGCAATTCTTGAAACACCAATTTCACCCAACCAATATATGGCTTCCTTTTTAATGAGTTTTGATTGGTCAAGATCATTTTTTACTACAAAAATCAACGCATCTATTATTTTGTCTAATGCCTTTGTTTCGATGATAGTCAGGTCGTCTTTGTTCACCAAAACAACAGCTATCCCACCTAAAATTTTTACTGCGTTTCTTCGGACAAAGGGGTCTCTATGGTTTTTTAATCCTTTTATCAACGGGTCCACGGTTCTGGGATCTTTTATCTTAATTAAATTATCAGTTGCATCGTTTATGATGGATAGCTTGGCGCCATAAAAAAGAGCAATCAAGTTTCTCGCCGTCTCCATATCTTGTCTAACAGCCACGCCTCTTTGTTCCAGCTCTCTTAGGGCGCCAATTATTAGAACCTGGTAATTACGCTATTCTCTTCTACAATGTGGACAAGGAGGACATTTATTGACCACTCAGTTCCAAATTTACCCAATGCCAGTATAGCTTTTATTCTTTCTTGAATACCAGTATGAGGCTGAGGATTAAGCAGTATGGTCCCTATCGGCTTCTCAACATCCCAACCAAAACGAGCTTGAAGAGCCAGGTAGAAGTCAACACAATTAAGCATAGTGTCAAACCTTTCTTTGGTTGATTCACCGGCTACTCCTTTCACTAAATGCGGATTATTATCGCCTTCTTCCAAAAACCTATAATATGCTGCTTTCAATCTATCCTGCTGTGGACCGGGGGCCAGTTGACAAATGCTATTATCGTAGGTCCCCGTGATAATTGCAATGACTACGACTATTACTACTAATAAATGCTTTTTCATTGTTCTCTCCTTTCCAAGAGAAAAAGTGACAGAAAAATATTTAACTCCAGCCAAAAAGTTCATTAAAGTGTCCAAATAAGGCCTTTCATGCCTTTTGGAAGCAGGTTTAGAGGAATGAATTTTCAAGGAGCGAATTTATTAAATAAGGATAGTATGGTTTAGAATTTTTGTCAAAGCTTTGCTATAAAAATGTTATTGTGGAAATTATGGGATTAGCGACAAGGCAAAGCTTTGTCGCTATATTAAGATTATCCACATTTTGCTAATAAAAAATTTATATGATACAATAAAACAAGTTAGATTGGTTATGAGTTATCAGCCAGAGGTTGACCTCCCCCAAAGGCGGATGAGCATCTGGTCCAAACCTTTGGCTGGGAAAAGTTAGAAATTATCAAGTTAACCTATAACCAGTCTAACTTTTCTAATCAGTTTAACTCGCATCATTTTTTATGAAAAATCTAAAGCCTCAAGAACCTAATTTAGGTAGCTCTAAAAATCCAACCGTCCCGGCCAATTTTAGAAAAAATATTTTTATTATTTTGATTTTGTTTTTATTGACTGCTTCATTCGGATTTGGCATTTATACCGGCCAACATTGGGGAGATTTAAACTCTAATGTTAATCAAAACGATAAAGAAGAAACAGCTCTTCAGGAAACTGAAGAAAACCAGCAATACGGCGAGCTTAAAGATAAAAATGAGATACCAAAATATCTAACCAAGGATGTCAACGCCCAACTTTTTTTAGAGGTTTGGGATATTATTCATAATAAATATGTTGATCCGGTTGAGGACATCAAATTATTTTATGGCGCTTTGGCCGGAAGCGTGGCGGCGCTTGGCGATCCTTATAGCATGTTTTTAGAGCCTAAAATCACCAGCGATTTTACTGAAGAACTACAAGGCAAGTTTGAAGGTATTGGCGCCGAGATTGCCATTAAAGCCGACCGCCTAACAATTGTGGCGCCCCTGCCAGATACCCCGGCCGAACAAGCAGGGATTAAAGCTGGCGATAAAGTATATTTGATTGATGACTATGATACTACCGGCATTACTCTGGAAGAGGCGGTAAAAAGAATCCGCGGGCCGCAGGGAACCCCGGTGGTTTTAACGGTCATGCGCGAAGACAATGGCGATGAGCCTTTAAAAATCGAAATTATCCGGGACGAGATTCATTTTAAAAGTGTTCGAGGTGAAATGAAGGAAGAGGATATTGGCTATATTAAAATTTCTCATTTTAATGAAGATACCACAGCCAGCTTTGAAGAAGTTCTTGATGAACTTTTAGACCAAGGAGCTCAAACGATTATTTTGGATTTACGGAATAATCCCGGGGGCTATTTAAAACGCGCGATTGATATTGCCAGCTTTTGGGTAGATGATGATGTGATTGTTATTGAAAAATTTGGTGAAAATTATCCAGATCCATTGCCGATTGATAAAAAACGGGTCCACAAATCAACTTTGCCGGCGATTTTGAAAGGAGTCAAAACCGTGGTTTTGGTAAACCTGGGTTCGGCCTCGGGCTCGGAGATTGTGGCCGGCGCTTTGCAGGATTACGGTCTGGCTACAATTATTGGTAAAAAGACTTTTGGTAAAGGCTCGGTTCAAGAGCTAGAAGAGCTCTCTGACGGTTCTTCGGTCAAAATTACCATTGCTAAGTGGCTGACGCCCAAGGGTCGTTGCATAGCTGATGAGGGGATTGAGCCGGATATTGAGGTAGAGATGACTGGCGAGGATTATAGCAATGATTTAGATCCCCAGTTGGATAAAGCAATTGAGATAATTAAAGGAGAGGACTTGACGGAATAATTTTTTAAATAAACAATATAGATATGGATGAAGACCAGGAAAAATTAAATAAACCCATGACCTTAAAGACACTTGGTGAATTTTCCGAGCAGGTTTTGTTGCCAGCTGTTGATAGGATGATTGACAAAAAGTTGGACAAAACCAAAGATGAGCTGGAAGAAAAAATGGATCGAGTTAAGGGTGAAACGTTTGAGAATATGGAGTATAACAAAAAGGAAATCCTTCAGGAGCTAAAGAAAGAAAAAGAAAAAAACGCGCAACATCGAACCATTGCAACTGATATTTTTGAAAAGCATAATTTGGCTAATCCAGAAGAATTAGAAATTTTGAAAGAATCAGTTTGATGGGAAAGAATATGAAAAAAAATCACAACGTTGATAAGGTTTCGGTCAAAGACCGGCCAGTCTCTGGCTGGAATAATGTTAATAAGATTAATAAATTGACATGAAAGTAATACTTTTGAAAAATATTGACAATCTGGGTAAGAAAGGCGAAGTCAAGGAGGTAGCGAACGGCTTTGCTCGTAATTTTTTATTGCCAAAAAAGATGGCTGTTGCGGCATCTCCTGGAAACTTAAAAATGGCGCGGGAGATGAAGCAAGGTGAAGAGGAAAAAAGAAAAAAAGGAAAAATTAATTTGCGGGAATTAAAGAAAAAGCTGGCTGGCAAAGAAGTCAGAATTAGGGCTAAAGCCAGTAAAGAAGGGCATTTATTTGCCGGTATCGGGGCCGACAAGATAAACGAAGTTTTAGCGGATGCGATGGGCGTCAAAATAAAACCTTCAATGATAAAATTAAATAAAAAGATTAAGACATTGGGTGAGCATAGGGTAGAGGTTAAGGTGGGGGATGGAAGAGTAGAGGTGAAAGTGAGAGTAGAGAAGGAGTAAATTTTTATTTATAACCAATAACAAATCCCAGCCAAGGGCAAAGTTGAGCTTAGCTTAGCTCTGCTGGCCACCTTCTGGGTGATAATTTTATAACTCATGACTCTTTTTGACCCATGAAATCTAAATTTACCCTGAACCATTCTTCTAGTTCTTCAAATGTACAGATTAAGAGCGATAGGAATAAAAATTTTTCAAGAAAATTTAAGTTATCTACAAAAGGTACAGGGTTTATTTTTGTAGTTGGAGGAGTGATGTCAGGCATTGGTAAAGGTACCACCACGGCTTCCATTGGCAAGATTTTGCAAAGCCGCGGTTTTAAAGTTACGGCGGTAAAAATCGATCCCTATATCAATGTTGACGCCGGCACTATGAATCCAATTGAGCATGGTGAGGTTTTTGTAACTGATGACGGCGATGAGACGGATCAGGATATTGGTAATTATGAACGATTTTTAGACCAAGATATTACCACTGATAATTATATGACCACGGGCCGGGTTTATGAAACCGTGATTCATAAAGAAAGAAATTTGGACTATGGCGGTAAGTGCGTAGAAGTAGTGCCCCATATTCCCGAGGAAGTAATCAGGCGGATTGAAAAAGTAGCTCGTAGGGGCTACGATTTTGTTTTGATAGAGGTTGGCGGGACAGTAGGGGAATATCAGAATATTTTATTTCTTGAGGCGGCTCGAATGATGAAAATAAAACACCCTGGAGATGTTTTATTTGTTTTAGTCAGTTATTTACCCATCCCCGCTAAAATAGGCGAGATGAAAACCAAACCAACGCAGTATGCCGCGCGCACTTTAAATTCAGCCGGGATTCAGCCGGATTTTATTATTTGTCGTTCAGAGAAACCTTTGGACAAGCCACGGAAGCAGAAGATATCTATTTTTTGTAATATTCAGCCAGAAGATGTTATTAGCGCTCCAGATGCGGATTCTATTTACGAAATTCCGGTTAATTTTGAGAAAGATAAAATTGGCGAGAGGATTTTGAACAAATTTGGGCTTAAATGCGGTAAAAAGGATTTAAAGGATTATAAAAAATTAAATCAAACAGTAAAAAGAGTCAAACGCCAGGTAACCATTGGAATAATTGGCAAGTATTTTGCCACTGGCAAGTTTGTGCTTTCTGATGCATATATTTCGGTGATTGAAGCCGTTAAGCATGCTTGCTGGGGGCACAAACGAAAACCAGAAATTTTATGGTTGAACAGCGAGGAGTATGAGCAAGATAAAAAGAAATTAAATGAACTTAAAAAATTAGACGGAATTATTATTCCTGGTGGTTTTGGCTCCAGGGGGGTGAAAGGTAAAATTTTGGTTATTCAATATGCGCGAAAGAATAACGTTCCTTATTTAGGACTATGCTATGGCATGCAGTTAGCCACGGTGGAATTTGCGCGCAATGTTTGCGGTATGCGAGGTGCGCATACTACGGAGATTGAGTCAGATACCAAATATCCGGTGATTCACGTGATGCCAGACCAGGAAAAGAAACTTTTGGCTCGTGATTATGGCGGGACCATGAGATTGGGCGCCTGGCCATGCGTTTTAAAAAAAGGCACTAAGAGCTCCAAAGCCTACGGCCAGCGAAAGATAGAAGAACGGCACCGGCATCGGTATGAGTTAAATAATAAATACAGAGAAAGATTAGAGAAAAAAGGTTTGAATATTGCCGGCACTTCACCGGATGGCAAGCTGGTAGAAATCATTGAACTGCCTAAACATAAGTTTTTTGTGGGGGTGCAGTTTCATCCGGAGTTTAAAAGCCGGCCATTGCGTCCGCACCCGTTGTTTCGGGAATTTGTGAAAGCGGCGATTAGCTGATTAATTTGCTTTTTCTAATTTTATGTGTTATACTTGAACAATGAGCACTAAAGAAATTCAGGAAAAAATTATTTCAGAACTCCCCGTTTTAAAGGAAAAATACCAGGTTAAAAAGCTGGGTATTTTTGGTTCAAGGGTTCGGGGAGATGATGAGCCGGGGTGTGACGGCGATACAGACATTATGGTAGAATTTTATTCTCCACCCGGTTTTTTTGATTTTATTAGGTTAGAAAATTTTTTAGCTAAGACCTTAAACAAGAAAGTTGATTTGGTGACGAAGAAGGCCTTGAAGCCAGCGATTAAAAAAGGGGTTTTAAAAGAAATGGTTTATGTCTAAAAGAGAGGCAAAACTTTATTTTGACGACATAAAAGATTCTATTAGGAAAATAGAAAGATATACAAGTGGTTTATCCCACAATGAGTTTGTAAATGATGCGATGAGGGTTGATGCGGTGGTGAGGAATTTGTCTGTTATTGGCGACCAGTGGAAATAAAATCTCAACATCCTCTTATTCCTTGGGAGGAAGTTATTGGAATGAGAAACAAAGTTATTCATGAGTATTTTGGGGTTGATGAAGATATTCTGTGGAAAACGGTCAAAGAGGATTTGCCAGTTTTCAAAGAACAGATTGATGAACTTTTGGATTTTTAAATTATTGCGGCGATTAAATAGTCATAATTCACAAGGCATGTAACAGGAGGGATGAGGGATGGATAATCAGGGGTTTTGGTTTGCGCTGTTTGTTTTTGTGGTTGTAATTGCTGGTTTATGGTATTCTGCTACGTTTAGCAGGAAGGTACTTAGTGATTTATGGCATGCTTTAATTGGGATGCCGGAGGAGGATGAGGATTAATATCAGGAAATAAAACAAATCCGCCGCTCAAGAGTAGAGAGTGACGGATTTTTTTATGTAACACTCCTACATTCCGATATATCGGAATGTAGGAGTGAACTAAATTGGGTAATGATATAAGAAAAAAAAACCACAAGCGGGTGCTCGTGGCTTTATTATTTGTGCAGGAACGGCGCTATTCAGGGATCGCTTCCAGGCACCTTTGGGCATCAGCTTGTTGTTCTGTCGCTTTTTTCCTCCAGGAATAAATGGCGCCTCTCAAGTAGAAACTCCTCCACCTCCTATCTAAAGGGTCTTGTTGGAAACGATAAAGCAGGTATTCCAGAAGACCAGCGTCATGAGCGTCAGCCCATTCCATCAGCCCTCCAAAAAGAGGCCCAAAACAGCATTCAGCTATTTGTCTTTTATTGTCATCATGCGTGAAGCTTACATCAGCTCCTTCTGGATGAGTTATGCCGCAATTCTCACAACTTATTCCTATGTCAGAACCAGCAGTTCCGTATACACAGTGGACAAAGTGTTCAAGTTCACTCATCATGACTTTCTCCTTTTTATTTTTGTAGTTGAATTTATTTCTCCGGCACAATATTGACAAAATTTGTCAACCTTAATTCGCCAGTAAATTTTTTTACCTTCTTTTTTACAAATTTAACAATACCAGGAGCTGTGGCGAAAAGAGTGTCGTCATTGCCGCGTTTGACATTTTCGCCGGCGTGATATTTAGTTCCCCGTTGGCGGATTATAATAGCGCCGGCTTTGGCAAGTTGTCCGCCGTATAATTTTACGCCCAATCTTTGTGATTGTGAGTCGCGGCCAAGGGCTGTTGAGCCGCCCGCTTTTTTATGCGCCATACTTTGTTATTTATTATTTATTATTTATCTATTTATTATTCAATAATGTCATTGCGAGCGACTGTAGGACTTGATAAATAAGAGTAATCTTTGTGATAGTCAAATTTAGGTAGACAGCAAGTCCAAAAAAGAGCGAAGCAATCCCGATGCTATCCTGTAGACATAATTCCTGCTTGTTTTTAGAATATCATGCGAAGTGCAGCTTGTCAAGAGAGGGTTTTGAGGGTAAGATTGAAGTATGCGATATTTACTTATATTATTTATAATTTTAAGTTTTGCTGGTTGTAAAAAACAGGTGGCTGATTTTAATGATTCGTTTAATGTGATAGAGAAAAATTTGGCTTTGGTGAATAAATATAACAAAGTTAAGGAAGAGATTGGGGCTATTCGTGAAAAAATAGAAGACTATAATAAAGAACTGCTTGAGGAAGGGGATATGGAAATTGAGGAATCTATACCTCAAGCGACTTCAACTCCGGCTCCAGCGGAAGAACTTATCATTCCTGATACTTTTGATTTGCCAGTTAAATTTGCGCCCCAATCGCCGTTTGCGGTTTGGGACGATTTGCATAATGAAGCTTGTGAAGAAGCGGCCATGATTATCGCGGAAAAATATTTAAAAAATGAGAATTTAGATAAGCAGATTATGGAAGATGAGATTCAAGAGTTGATAAAATGGGAGGAGGAGCAGGGTTATACGATTGATGTAACAGCGGCTGAAACCGTTGAGATTCTAGAAGATTATTTTGGGCTTAAAGCCGAGGTTACAAACGAGGTTACGGTTGAGCGGATTAAGCAAGAATTAGTTTTGGGTAAGATAGTTATTACACCCCACGCGGGTCGCCAATTAGGCAATCCATATTATCGCCAACCGGGCCCAGTTTATCATTTTCTAATAATCCGCGGCTGGATTGGCGATGAGTTTATAACCAATGATCCGGGGACAAAAAGAGGAGAAGGATATAAATATAAATTTGAAAAATTAATTGAGACAGTGCATGATTGGAATGGTGGAGAGGTTGAGGCAGGGGAGAGGGTGATGGTTATTGTTTATAGATGATATATTTTATATGTTCATACCCCCATCTACCATCTAAACAAGATAAAAAGCGGTTTGTTTGGATGGTTTTTATTTATCCACAAGCCATTTGACAATTTTTTTTATTAGTATATAATTAAAATACCAACCAAAAAGGTAGGAATTTATTTGTCTGGATGATGTAGTATTATTAAGGTGAAAAAGTCATCCTCGTTTAATATAAAAGAAATTAAGGTAACTTTATGAAATTCTCAACCCGTTCATCATACGGATTACGAGCAGTTATTGACTTGGCAAAAAATTATGGTCAAGGCGCTTTGAGTTTGCATGAAATTTCTAAGAAAGAAAAGATTTCTCAAAGTTATTTAGAACGGCTAATGGCTTCGTTGAAAATGGCTAAAATTATTAAAAGTACCCGGGGAGTTAAGGGCGGCTATGAATTAACGCGAGCTCCGAGTAAAGTATCTGTGGCAGAAGTAGTTACCGCGCTGGAGGGTTCTCTGGCCCCGTTTACTTGCGTTGACGGGGATGTGAAGTTAATATGCAAAGATGAGTGTTGTAAGGTTAGAAAAGTATGGATTGAACTGAAACGGTCTATGGAGAAAACTTTAGAAGGGATGATGTTGAGTGATTTACTCTAATTATCTCTAATGAGCTCTAATAACTCAAATAATTTTAATTATGTACTCAAAGAAATTATTACAATATTTTAAAAACCCAAAAAATGTCGGGAAAATTAAAAACCCCGATGCTATTGGCGAGGCCGGGAATCCCATGTGTGGGGATATAATGAAGATGTACTTAAAGATTAATGATAATAAAATTATTGACGCGAAGTTTGAGACTTTGGGATGTGGGGCGGCGATTGCCATGTCTTCCCGGGTGACGGAATTGATAAAAGGTAAGACGATTCAGAAGGCCATGAAGTTAAAGGCGCAAGATGTGGCGGAGGGTTTTGATTTACCGAAACAGAAATACCATTGTTCGATTTTGGGAATTGAGGCGTTACAAAAAGCGATAGAAAATTATGAAAAGAAGTCGGGATAGGAAACGCGGATATCTCAAATTATCTCTAATAAACTCGAATAAGTTCTAATAAATTTAATAAAAGCGAGCCCCCGCCAAACGAACGAAGCGAGTTCTGGTGTGGGGGAGCGCAATAAATTAATAAAATGAAAAAAAAAGAAGTAGAAAAAGTATTAAACGAAATAAGGCCCCACATTCAAGCTGATGGTGGGGATATTGAGTTAATAGAGGTGGACGAAAAAGAAGGAATAGTCAAAGTGCGGCTTAAGGGCGCTTGTGTTGGGTGTCCAATGGCGCAGATGACCTTGGCAGAGGGAGTGGGGCGTAATTTGAAAGAGAAAGTTAAAGGAGTGAAAGATGTTGTTGCGGTTTGATGAATTCATAGTAATACAATGGTAATACAGTAGTAATTCAATAGTAATACAATTGTAAGTTTAATTATGCCCAAGCGAAAATCACAAGTATATTTAGACTATGCGGCGACGACTCCTGTTGATCCTCGGGTGATAGAGGCGATGGAGCCTTATTTGTTTGAAAAATTTGGCAATGCCTCGTCTTTGCATACCATAGGGCAAGAGTCAGCTAAGGCAGTTGACAGAGCGCGTAATCAAGTCGCTAAATTTTTGGATTGTAAACCAATGGAAGTAATTTTTACTTCTGGCGCTACAGAAGCTAATAATACTGCGATAAAGGGCGTGGCTTACGCGCTAAAAAAATATGGTAATCCTTCGGCAAGCTCCTCTCCACGAGGCTCGAGGCTCTCGAGAGCAGGACAAGGTCACATTATCACGACTAAAATTGAACATCCGTGTGTTTTAGAGTCATGCCGATATTTAGAAAAACAAGGATTCAAAATTACTTATTTACCGGTTTACAAAAATGGCGTAGTGAAAGTTAGTGATGTCAAAAAAGCCATAACTAAAAAAACGATTTTAATCTCAATAATGTACGTGAATAATGAAATTGGCACAATCCAACCCATTGCTGAAATTGGAAAATTAATAAAAGACATCAAAAGTCAAACAACCAAATATTCAAGCAATTCGAGCCGTCAAGCAGTTCAAGCCATCAAGCCAGTATTTCACGTTGACGCCACTCAAGCAATAAATTATTTGGATTGCAATGTTAATCGATTGGGCGTGGACTTGATGAGTTTGTCTGCGCATAAAATTTATGGACCCAAGGGGGTCGGGGCTTTGTATGTTCGCAAAGGTACCCAGATTGAGCCGTTTGTGCATGGCGGTCATCAGGAGTATGGTGTGCGAGCTGGGACTATTAATCATCCAGGGATTGTGGGGTTTGGAAAAGCGATTGAGATACTTCAAGAAACAAGAAATAAGAAACAAGAAACAAGGAGAATTGAAGAATTACGCGATGATTTAATTAAGGGAATTCTATTATCTATTCCAGGTACGCGGTTGAATGGCGATAAAAAGATGCGGGTGGCTAATAATATTAATATTAGTTTTGATAATGTGGAAGGTGAGAGCTTGCTAATACTTTTAGATTTTAAGGGGATTGCCGTGTCCACTGGCAGTGCTTGCGCTTCTGGTTCGCTCGAGCCGTCCCATGTTTTGATGGCTTTAGGCAGGGGACCTTTAGAGGCGCATGGCAGTATCCGTATTACTTTAGGACGGTTTACTCGTGAAAGTGATATAAAAAAACTTTTGGCTGTGTTGCCAAAAGCGGTGGAGAAGTTAAAGAAGATTTCAATGGGTTAGATTTGTGTATATTCCACTTTCTTTTGTTTTAATTTGAACTAGTATACGGCAAAAATGGATTTTTTAGCTCCTTTAAATTAATTTCTGGGGGAGTTTTTTTATTCTCAATGTTAGCTAGCACCTGATTATAAAGTTCAGTATCAACCTTAACACTAATCATCTGTTCTTTTAAAACTGTGATTTCTTCTGATTGGGCAAGAATTTTGTAGAAACAGTAATAAAGAAAAACAGAAACGCTAATCAGGATTACTGCCGCTGTCAAAAGAGTAATTACCCGATTATATTTCAGTAATTGAGATAGAGAGAAAATGGATTTAATTTTATTTATTTTGAGATTCATAGTTAGTTGTGTAGGCGCTAGCTTGAATTGAAGCACTAATTTTTTCGGGGTCACTTATTGGTTGAATAGGGGACCTAGAAGATTGCGCAGTATCACTATTTATACTAAGAGATCCAATTTTAATATAATATTCAAGGGCTTCTAGATTCAATAGGTAACTGATAAGATTATGAAAATTGCCTGATAGGGTCAGATGAAAAGGAAGCATTGCAGATTCGGTTTTAGGATCTTGTCTTCGCAGGTCTATTTCTTGCTCTATATTATTTTCTGCAGCAATTTTTTCTAGGGCGGTGATCAGATCCAACTCTTTTCCGGGGGCGACAAAAATACTTGATAAACTCTCAAATTTTGGTTTGATTTGTTGGTATTCGGCTTGTATTGTCTCTATTTGTTGGCCCTCGGGATATAATTTTTTTAGGTTTTCCCGTTGGTTTTTAATCGTAGCTGATAATTCTTTTAATTCCCTGGCTGTTGGTCGAATTACAAAAACGACTACTCCCACCAGAAGCAACAGGATACCCGCAATAAAGTATAATCTATTTTTCATCATCATATAATATAATCCAAATTTACAAATATAATGCAGATCTGCAAATGTATGCAAATGCCGCGAATGCTACAAATTTATTTGTAGATTAGCATTCATTTGTAGATTTGGATTATACCCCTTAAGTTGATGTGGTAAATTTGTTTTTTGGATATAAAACCCTGGAATTACTCAAAGCGGCAGTCTTAAACTTATTTTAGTTGAGCGGTAAATTTAAATTTGATATCTTGTTTTTCCAAAAGATTGCTTAGGGGATATTCAACTTTTGAAAATAGAGAGGAGTCCTCCAGGTTTTCCTGAAAGCCAAGTAATCCTTCGCGGGTTTGGGCATTACCCTCAATATTGATGGTTGAATTAACTTTGTCAATATAAAGAAGATGGAGTTGAATATCTTGAGGCACTAATTTGCTGAATTCGATTAGAGAGTCTGAGAGTTTTGTAAAGTCTGCTTGAATATTTTTGAGAGTTTTTAGTTTTGAGTTGACGCCTTGGATGCTAAGGGTCAGGCTCCGATTTTTGTTGAGAAAAATTTGGGAACTAACTATCGAATTATAAAAGTTGTTTTGGAGTACCATCTTAGAGATCAGAAGAAGAATCCCCGCCGCAATAGTAGTTATCAAAATGATAGCCGCTAAGTTTTCCAGGGCCATATATAATCTTGTTTTTTTAAGCTGAGTTTTTTGATTGGGTGGTAGGAGATTGAGAGCAATCATTTTAATCTTCGATTAAGATACCGCGCAGGGCTAAACCAATTGCCGTGGTGTAGGAAAGGATTTCTTGAGGGGGTATTTGGACATTATCAGTTATCCCTTTCTTTTTGCGGGGAATTAGTAAGAAGTGTTTGCCATTAATATTTTTGGCCAGTTGAGACAGGGGGGAGGCGATCTCTGTTTTAACCCCCAATTTTTCTTTGATGATTTTATCGAGGTTTTTAAAGTTAGCTCCGGCGCCGCAAAGTATTATTTTTTTAACTTCATTGCTTTGTTGGAATTGGTCGTTATAAAAATCAATAGCGCCTTCTATTTTTGAGAGCATTTGGGCAATATTGGGGTGGATGATTTTTTTCAAGGCCCCGCGGCATTTTTTGGGATCTAGGCCGCAAACTATCTTTGATTTCTCGGCCTCCTCGTGAGAAATTTTTAATTTTTCGGCAATGGCTTGGGTAATCTTTTCGCCCGAAAATGGGATGCTGGTGGTAAATTGGATTGTCCCTTGGTCATAGATCAGAAGGCTGGTCCTGGTAGCTCCAAAGTCAATTATCATTTGAGCGAAATCGGGGGTCAGGTTTTTTGCTTCGGGTGTAAGACATCGCGAAATCGCGGCCGATTCTATTTCTAGGGCTAAAGGCTTTAAACCCGCCTTAATCAAAATATTTGAGTAGTCTTCAACGATTTTTTGGGGAGCAACCCCGACTAAGATTTTTATTTTTTCTTTTTTCGGAATCTCGAATTTAGCGGCCATTGGTTCGTCAACATACTGCCAATCAACATACATTTCATCTATGGGAACCGGGATATGATTTTTGATTTCTTCATCAACAGCCGATTGCCTTTCCCCGTCGGGGGTAGAGGACGGGATTTCAATCAGTTTAATAAAGGTTTTGGTTTCGGGCAGAACAGAGATAACATATTTAGTAGCAATCTTTTTACCCTTAGCTCCATCTACTAACTTGTGGATGAGGTGAATTATCTTATCAGGTTTCTTAATTTCACCTTGCTCAAAAAAGCCCTCCGGGACGGCAATTTGATTATAACTGGCAACAGCGACACGGCTTTTACTTTCGTTTTTTGCTCGGCTAAATAATTTTTTTTCTAAAGCAACAAGCTTTAGCGAGAGATCGCTAATATCTAAGCCAAATGGCGGAGAGGTGTGAAACAAGCTGGATAATATCATATCTTAGAAACAAATTATCTGTTAAGTTAAAGCTCTAAATCTTAAATGATTTATTATTTACTATTTATTATTTACTATTCTTTTTTGGTTTGACCCTTTTTGGGCGGTGATTATGAATAGTAAATAGTAAATAATGAATAGTAAATTTTTATTTTGATCAGTTGGTGTTAGAGATTGGCTGGTAGTTAGATATTTATATTATACCACTATTATCACGCCCTGGCTATTCAACTTCTTCCCAGGAAATAAAAGTATATTCACCAGTGGTTGGAAAAGATGGCGGGGGCATGAATGTTAAGCTGTTATCATAGATACCAACAGTGCTTTGGTAGCCATCAACTACGTTGCCGCCATACGTAACCCAGGTCCAAGTCCAGACTTTATTGGTGATGATGCCGCCGTAAACTTCAATATTATTAGTAACTCGAGGCGGGGAATAGTAATTCCTAAAACAGCGCCCTTTTTGAGCCAGAAGGGTTGCATCGATCACAAGATCCGTAGGCGCGTGGCGAGGGACCTTCACATCTTTTTGAGCAATGAGTCCTAAGGCATGAGTGCCATCGCGGGCCAGATAATTAATATTGCCATTGATTAAGATTTCTGTATTTGTATTAGGATTATCTGGGAAACGAGCCGAGGCCAGGGTCACGCGGCCATTAACGATGCCCTCAACCCAAACATCGTCTTCCATAAAAATGAGGCCATTAGCAGGAATAGCGTAATTGCCAAGGAAAGTTTCATTTTTGATTTCCTCCGCCCTTCTTATCCAGCCATTCCAGTTATCATTTAGTTGCCAAATTTTTGATTCAAGTCGAGTTACTAGATAGATGTCTATTGTCCCATTGGCCTGAAATATAACATGGTATCCATTGGAGGCGGAATCAAAATAAAGTCCCCAGGATTGAGCGTCAGATTTTATTTGGGCTAAGTCAACAGTAATTGAGTTAAAATCAATAGCAGTTACTGGAAAGGACCAGAGATCGTTATTTGGACCAGTGCCCCAAATACCGGGTTTTTGGGTGGGCGGATCACAGCCATGCCCGGGTTGGCAAACATAGGTTTCTTTTGCCGAGGTTAAAAGAGAATCATTAGTGCCATCTTGCCTAATGCCGCCATTGGAATGCATTTCACCAGAGACATGCTCGTTTTCTCCAAACCAAATATCGCTGTTTGTTAAAAAAGAATAATGAGCCAGTGAAGGGATTCCATAAAGCACGGAAATAATTCTTTGGGCATTAGGTTCTTCATCAAGCCAACCAGTGGAAGTTATAGTAACAATTGTTGAGCCGGTTGGCGGGGGAGTAATTTCTAAGCTGAATTTGCCGACAGTGCCTGTGATGGGATCTTCGTAGTCATGAATATAGGGACCCGGTAAGCCCGTGCCATCAGTATAATCTTCGTGATCGTGAGCCAAGTGCCAGCGATAATAATTAACACCAGCCTCGGCAACTTGTAGGGCATAGGTTTTAGCTTCTTGTTTTTTGATGTATTTTAAATTGAGACGCGTTAAACCTAAAAGGCCGCCAGACAGCACCAGGAAGATACCAATAAAAACTAAGGCAAAGACGATGATGTCGCCACGATATGATCTGATTACCGTAGTAGAGGAATTTGAATTCATAAATTTTCAATTATTTCAGATTAGTCATTTTGATCATTGTCCGATTGCTCAATTAATTTTTTAACAATGGAACAATCGAGCGATAGAACAATGAATAATTATAAATTAGTCTTCAGATTTCTGATCTGCGAGTATGATTCTAATTCAAAGTGAGTAGGCATTCTTAAAGGATTGACATTGATTTTCAGATAAACCCGCATTAATTTTGTTTCTACTAATCGCGAAGGTGTTGGCAGGGGATTATTGTCTAGATCACTAGGCCAGTCGGCGTTGTAATAATAAAATATCGGTGAGGTGTCATTTTGCACATATTCGGAGATGGTGGTGACAACCTCGTCGCTTTCAGGGTAAGTAACAGGGCCTCCAATTGGTTCAATGAGGCCCTTATTAAAGTCATTGCCATCCAGAAAATAACGGACCCGTTCAGTGGCATCATCTTCATCAACATCACTATAAAAAATAAATTGTTGGTCATCAGCCTGAACCAGAGCATAAGCGCCATTATCTCCGGTCCTGGCCTCTCGGATTTCCCGGACCATTGTTTCAATGCCCTTTTGAGCGTTTTTGATAGCTGTATTTTGTTCATCGCCAAAACGCAGGGTTTGATAGCTTTGATTGACAAATGCCATGATAATAAAAGTAGCAATAACAAAGATACCAAGATAGATAATGATTTCAATCAGGGAGAAGCCTGGTTTTTGAGAGATGAGTTTTTTTAGTGGGTGGGGCATCGGGTTTTTATTCCAAATTAAGCATCACATTGATTGTTTCACCAGGTTCCAGATTAATCGGTTGGGGTGGTTCAGAAGAAATTAAAGTATAACTAGAAGTGGCTTGAGGCGTGATATTATAACTATCCCATTCCATAGCGGAGAGCGTTAAGTTGCCACTGGCATTGGTTATGTGGTTGTTGTCGTATTTATAAATTAGGGGCGTAACGTAAATAGTTTTTGTGCCGGTGATAATTAGCGGCACATTGCTAATTGGGATAATTGTGCCTGGTCCATCATATGTGGCAGCGTAGATGTTATAATCGCCCCCACGATTATCATGCCAGCTAAAGACCGCCCGGTCATTAGAATCTACAGCCACAGCCACTGCTCCTTGGTCAGCAACCCCGCTGTCCAAGTTAATGCGCTCATCGTTAACCCAGAGCGGGTTGCCGCTAGAATCGTATTTTTGGGCGTAGATATCAGCTTGGCCATAACGATTATCAGTCCAGGCAATATATATATTACCCAAGCTGTCAATACCTATGGCAGGGTTGGTTTGATCAGCATTAGTAGTGTCGTTGTTAACTTTAATTTCCGCTGGCCAAATTGCGCTGCCATCTTTATCGTATTTATGAAGATAAATGTCATAATCTCCATTTCGGTCCTCATACCAGGCGATATAAACAACATCAGGATTATAGACAGCAATTTGGGGCCGGAATTGTTCAGCGGTTCCAGAATCAGTATTAATTTTTTGTTCGTTTAGCCAGAGTGCATTGCTGTTTTTATCGAATTTATGCAAATAAATATCAGGATTAACATTACGCTTATCTTGCCAAGCAATATAAACATTTTCATTATTATCTAAAGCAATTTGGGGGGTATACTGTTCGGCATCGCCAATGTCCCCATTGATTTTTTTTTCTTGGGTCCAAGCAAGGTTGCCATTGGTATCATATTTATGAATATAGATATCCCAATCATTGTCTCGATTATCCTGAAAAGCAACATAAGCACTACCAGTTGAAGTGGCAACCGCTAAGCTCGGAACAATTTGGTCGGCTGATTGAGCAGTAACATCAAGTTTTCTATCGCCGCCCCAAAGCTCTACGCCAGAGGCATTAAGTTTAATTAAATAGGAGTCTTGGTTGCCCTCCCGGTCATCGTTCCAGGCAATATAAATATCTGTGCCATCCGAAGAAACAGTTGGATTTATTTGGTTGACAGCAGTACTAATTCTTAGATCTGCGGCCCATTGTTTTATTTTATTGCTGTTGTATTTCTGCGAATAAATTCGTGGCGAAGAGCTGTCTCGGTAATCCTGCCAGACAAAGTAGTAGTTGCCAGAAGCATCTATCGCAACATCAGCCAGAGTTTGGTCTTCGGTCCCCTCGTCTGTATTAATTTGAAAATTATCAGGATATTCTTTATTAACAGTGGTAATTTGGAGGGTGGCCAGAACATCAATGGCAAAGCTAATTTCGGTCACTTCGCTTTCAATGACTGAAGCGTGGGGTTTGGTGGGCACTGGTAATTCTACAGTTATGGGATAGGTTTTGTCAGTACTATAGTCGATGCTATTTTCCGTTTTTGTGACTGTGACTTCGTAGCTTTCTTGGCTGGGGATAGCGCCAGGAACAAGTAACACTCCTTGTGGATTTGCCTGGGTGTTGATAACAACAGATGGGATGAGGGCATTGTTTTCTAGATGGATATCTGCCTGGGGAACGGGCAGGCCATTAGCGTCAAATACTAAAATTTTTATTGTACCGCCGCCAGCCGTGGTTTCGATACCTTTGGGCGCTACTTGGGTACCGATAATCACTGGTTGGCCAAAAGAGCTAGTAGGCCAAGAAACAGCGATTTTAACTTTTTTGTAATCAGTATTGAGAGTATCATCAGGATACCCGCCTTGAAGACCGTCAAAAGGATCATCCGTATAAAAAATCTGGGTATTTATATTAAATGAAATACCGTTTCTAATAAGGGTTTCGTTTTGGGAGATTATTCCAGAAGGAATCCCGCTGGCCGTACCAACATCGTTATACGAGAGATTTCTTATTAATTCCATCTTTTCATTAGCAATAGCAATGGCAGTGGTTCGGGCTTTATTTTCTGCCAATATCCTTAAGGCAAAGTTAAAAACCGAATAAATCCCCACACCGGCAATAACAATAATTGAAATACCAACAAGAGCGTTGATTAATGATAATCCTTTTGTTTGTTTGGATAACATAAGTAATTAAACTCTAAATCCTAAATTCTAAACTCTAAACAATTTTTAAAACTCAAATTTTTTAATTTTCAAAATTACTTTTTGCTTAAATTTTCTTGCTTTTCCTTTTTCTCTTTTTCAATAATTGAGCCGAAGATTTTCATTAGCTCGGTTGCTTCTTGAATCAGGGCTCTTCTTTCAGTTTCTATGTTTTGGTTATTACTTGTATCTACTAGTCTCAACCAGAGGCGACTTTCTTTAGCTTCTTTACGGCAAATCTTTATTCTATAGAAAAAATCTTTTCTGCTTAAGGCTTCGTTAGCTTCTATATAGTTTGCAGCTACAGACCCTGATGATTTTATTAGTTGCCTGCCATCTTCAATGTTAGCTGCTGTTCTAGGTAACTGCTTCTCAAACTCTCGACATCTTTTTGCAAACTTACCAGTCCTTTCTTCAAGATCATACTGTTTTGAACTTTGTATTTCAGTCATTTGGTATTGTTTAAGATTTAGGATTTAGAAATTAGGATTTTAGGAAAGTTTATATCTGTTGACTTAGCGAATACATTGGCATAATTACGGCCACGGCCATGCCGGCCACAGCAACGCCTAAAACTAGAATTAGGACCGGCTCAATAATAGAAGAAAGCCCAGACATAGTTTGATTCACATCTTCTTCATAAAACTCGGCCAGGTCTTTTAAAATATTGTCCAGACTGCCGGTTTTTTCGCCCACCTCCACCATCTGAGTTACTACCGGCGGAAAAAGCGCTGGTTTTTGGCTTAAGACTTTGGCAACGGATTCCCCGCTTTTTATTTCTTCAGCAACATGAATCACATATTCTTGATATGAGGTATTTCCTAAAACTCGCCCAGTAATTTGCAGGGTTTGAACAATAGGAATGTCAGTGGCCAGGAGAGAACTAAAGGTACGGGAAAATTTAGCTAAGTTTATTTTTTTGATAATTGGAGAAAGAATAGGGGTTGCCAAAAGTGCTTTATGAAAATATTTTTGGCCCCTTTTTGATCGCAAAAATTTTATTGTAAAAACCAACAAAACAACAGCGCCCAGGATTACCCAAACTCCATTTTTGACAATAAAATTACTCACAAAAATTAGAATCCTTGTTGGCAGAGGAAGAGTAGCATTAATTTCTGCAAAGATATCAATTATTTTTGGAATTACAAAAATAAGCATTAAAACGCCCATACCAACCATAGCCAGAATAACAAAAGCCGGGTAGGCGAGCGCGCTTTTTATCCTGGCCAACAGTTCATGAGTTTTTTTCATTTGCAAGGTTAACTGTCCGAGAATATTTTCTAAACTGCCACTTTTTTCACCAGCAGAAATCATATTAACAAAGACCTCGGAAAATATTTTGGGGTACTCACTTAGAGATTTAGCAAGAGAATCGCCCTTTTCTACTTTTTTATGAACTGCGAAGATGATTCTTTTAAACTTTTCATTGGGAGTTTGGCGGGCGAGAATATTCAGGGCTGTTGACAGGGGAATCCCGGCCTTAATCATTACTTGAAGGTTTTTTGTAAAAAAAAGCTTTTGTGAAAGCGGAACGCCTTGGAAGCGGACAAAAGTATCAATTAGCTTTTTTTTCCACGCGGTCTCGGTTGTTTTGTTTGTTTTATTATCCATACTTTTGATGTTTTTTCTAAATACCAACCTACCTTCATCGTTTGATTATGAAGATTTAGGGTTAGATACCTTTTTGCTTTTTTAATCTCTTTTTTAATTCTATCATTTTTGGTTCCCGACCAATAATCAAGCGATGGAATTTCTCCAGTTCATCAACTCTTTCTTGGAGTTGTTTTGCGAATTACTCCTTAGCCACCCTTAAGACTTCTTCAATAGTAGTAACTCCGGTTTTAGCTTTAAAAAAACCATCTTCTAGTACCGTAATCATATTTTGTTTTTTAGCTGCTTCCATCAGTTCCAGGGCTTTGGCATTTTTAATAATCAGTTTAGAAATCTCATTAGTTATTTCTAAAACTTCATAAATACCAACCCTGCCTTTGTAGCCTTCGTTACTACATTGTTTGCAGCCCTTGCCTTTATAAAACAGAAGGGACTTTAAAGAATCTTTTGGCGAGAGAATTATTTTTTCACGCGCCATAGTTTTTAGGATTTCTTCAATGTTTAACTGTTTGGAAAGTTCGGCTATTTCTTTTTCGTTTAGATTATAACTGTGAATACAGTTGGGGCAGATTTTTCTGACCAAACGTTGGGCAATGATGACATTAGTGGTAGAGGCCACGAGAAAAGAGGGGATCCCCATTTCTACTAGGCGGGGCAAAGTGGTGACAGCATCATTAGTATGAAGAGTCGATAGTACTAGATGGCCGGTCATGGCAGCATTGATAGCAATATCAGCAGTTTCTTGATCTCTGATTTCACCCACCATGATAATATCTGGATCCTGCCGCAATAGTGACCGCAGGCCGCCGGCAAAGGTAAAGTTGATTTTTGGATTAATTTGACTTTGGTTGACACCGGCCATGCGGTATTCAATGGGGTCCTCAACAGTAGAAATGTTAACCCCGGGTTGATTAAGGATATTAAGGATGGAATAAAGAGTGGTGGTTTTGCCGCTGCCGGTTGGTCCAGTCACTAAAATCATGCCGTGGGGTTTTTTAATGTTGTTTTTAACTGCATCCAGCGGTCGTTTTTGCAGGCCTAATTGTTCTAAAGTAAGAATTTTACCGCTTTCCCAGAGCAGGCGCATTACCACCTTTTCACCATCAAAAATCGGCATAATTGAAACGCGAAAAGAAACTTTATATTCTTTAGTCTCCACTTTAAAGCGCCCATCCTGGGGCAGGCGGTGTTCGTCCAGCTTAAGGTTGGATAAAACTTTTATCCTGGCCACCACGCCCGAATGAGCCGATTTTGGCAGAGTCATTACCTCACGCAAGATGCCGTCAATCCGGTAGCGAACCGCCATTTCTTTTTCTAAGGGTTCGATATGAATATCCGAGGCATTTTCAAAGATAGCGTATTCTAGGATAGAATCAACTATTCTAATAACGGGCAAATCTTGAGCTAACTTTTTTAGACTCTTGTCGATTTCACCTTTTTCATTCTTCGGCGCTTCTTCTTTTGAGAGTTCTTTAAATTTTGCATCCAATCCCCGGTGGTATTGTTTAAGTAGGGCATTCAGAGCCGATGGCGTTGTTAAATGAACTTTAGTTTTTAATCCGGTTTTTCTTTCAATAAATTCAAAAGTTTGAATATCTTCAGGGTTCAAGGTGGCTAATTTCACTTCATTGCCAGTTTTTCCAAAAACAACAACTTCGTGGGTTCTCGCAATGGGTTCGGGTATTAAAAAAAGCAGATCACTCCTGATGATTTGATTCTTCAGATTAATAAAAGGAACTTTAAGATAGTGGGCGACCGTTTCGTAAAAAAGTTCTTCCGAGATTAAGTTGTTGCTGATAATGTATTCTTCCAATGACTGTTTCTTTTTTTTGCTTTCTTCCTCGGTCTGGTCTATCTCTTTTTGGGTCATTAATTTACTGGTCAGCAGGGCTTGTTTAAGTTGTTTTGGGGGTAACATAGTTTATTCATTAAAACATTAAAGCATTAAAGCATGAGAGCATTAAAGCAAATTGCTTTTATGATTTAATGATTTAATGTTCTTGTGTATATTATACCATAAAAATATTTACAAACCAATAAAAAACGGGTATAATAAAAACATCAAAACATAAAAACATAAAAATACTTGAACGATTATGAAAATACAAGAGTATGAAAATATGAAAATAAACGGGGCGAGAAGAGTTTTTATTATTTTATTTTTATATTCTTGTATTATTTTATTTTATATTTTTATTATAAAGAAGTGTCAAAATACAATGTTCTAATAAAAAATATATTAACCCGAGGCATTGTTTTAGCCAAAGGTTTTTATTCGGAGTATAAACTTAAAAAAGCTAAGACGGGTTTTTTTAAAAATAAGCTAATTGTCTGGTTGGGCATTTTTGCTTTGTTGTTTAATATTTTGATTTGGATTTTTATTATTTGGCGCCTGTCCGCAGGAGAGGAATTAATCCCCCTGCATTACAATATTTATTTTGGCGTTGATTTAATCGGACAAAAGAATTGGCTCTTTGAGTTGCCTCTTATTGGCTTATTTATCTTGGCAATCAATTTTTTACTAGCCCGAGTTGTTTATAATGAAGAAAAGATAGTTAGCTATATATTATCAATTGCCTCTCTAATTGCCCAATTAGTTTTGTTGGTAGCGGTTTCCCTGGTTTTGAATGTGTGATATTTTAAGTCAAAAATTCAAATGCCAATTTTTTGAGCTTTGGACTTGATTCGGAATAATTTATAATTTTACCCAGGCAAGACCTACTAACTTTTTTATATCATTATGCAAAATTTCTACATTATCAAAATTTTTTTCCTAACCACCTTAGCCTTTGGAGTAGCGTTTTTTTCCACCCCCATTTTAACGCATTTTTTGTATAAATATAAATTTGGCAAACAAATACGAGGCAGAGACGCGGCGCCGATTTTTGCGAAACTGCACTTTAAAAAGACTGGCACGCCAACAATGGGGGGTATTCTTATTTGGGCAACGGTTTTAGTCTTAGCGGTTGGTTTTTTCTATTTGGGAAAATTTTTTGATTCATTTTTTTTAGATCTCAACTTTCTAACTCGCCCCCAAACATTATTGCCGTTGGGCGCGTTGGTAGCTTCGGCAATTGTGGGATTAGTTGATGATTATTTGGATGTCCGGGGATTAGGACCAGATGGCCGGGGTTTTCGAATGGGGCAAAGAATAATTTTGTATACCTTAATAGCAACAGTAGGAGCGCTCTGGTTTTATTTTAAATTGGACTGGGATGTAATCAGGGTGCCATTTTTAGGTAATTTTGAGATTGGTCTTTGGTATATTCCGTTATTTATTTTTATAATTGTGGCGACGGCTTTTTCCGTGAATGAGTCCGATGGCTTGGACGGTTTGGCCGGAGGCCTGCTGCTCACTTCTTTTGGGGCTTATGGCGCTATTTCCTTGATTCAGGGTAGGATGGATTTAGCCGCTTTTTGCGGCGTAATTGTGGGCGCCTTATTAGCTTTTCTTTGGTTTAATATCAACCCCGCCCGGTTTTTTATGGGCGATACTGGCGCTATGTCCCTGGGGATAACCCTGGGCATTATCGCCATGCTGACTAATTATGCCCTGCTTCTACCAGTGATTTGTTTTCTTTTGGTGGTTGAATCCGGTTCGGTGATTATTCAGCTTTTAAGTAAAAAAATTCGCAAAAAGAAAGTTTTCCTTTCTTCCCCCATCCATCATCATCTGGAATCTATCGGCTGGAGCGAGCCCAAGATTGTGATGCGGTTTTGGGTGATTTCTGGCGTGACGGCTGTTATCGGGTTGATTTTGGTACTCTTAGATCAAGGATTGTAAAAAGCGAGAGTTATGCTAAGTTTGAATTTTTAGGAGAATATTTTTTGTTGTTTTTTCCAATTATAAATCCGCCCCAATATGGTGGGGCGGATTTTTTTGATGAAATTTTAAATTTTATAAACTAAAAAGGGCTTTATTTCCTTAAAGCACTGGTTATTTTCTCTAAGATTTCATCAGAAGTAAAATTAGCCTTTACCAGGCAATCTACTGCTCCCATGTCTTTAGCTTTTTGAATATCTTTGTCAGGCCCCAAATTATTTAAGACAATAACCGGCATTTTTTCGTGTCTGGACTTTTGCTCGTTCGCATTCTTTTTAGAAATTCAAAGCCATCTATCCCAGGTAAAATGATATCCAAAAGAATTAATCCGGGTTTTTATTTTTTAAGTATTTTTAGGGCTTGCTCCCCATTTGTTGCGGAAATAATATTATGATCCCCACTAGTGATTTTTCTTTTGAGGAGTTTGTGCAAAAATTCATCGTCTTTAATTAATAAAATGTTTTGTGAATCGGTTATAAAATCAAAGTTAATGGTTTAGACCCCTGTGTTTTTATTATAGAATATATGCCCTGATTCGGATATAAAGTTATCCACAGGTGAAAGATATTTTTTTTAAGAGGCTATTGCCTGGTGATTTTGACTTTTTATTTTGGCTAAAAAATGCTACAATGAAAGCAATTATATGGCTAATTTCAAAGAATTGAAAAATAAAAAAATATGTATTTTAGGGCTGGGGCTGGAAAATTATGCCTTGGTTAGATTTATATTAAAAAAGAAAATTTTTTGCGAAATTACGGTTTGTGATGCTCGAGGCAAGAAGGAGTTGGGTGAACGATATAAAGCCCTGGAAGGCGACATTCGCGAATGTCGCCTTCGGGGGGTGTGGGTGAACTGGAGATTAGGTAAAAATTATGATAAGAACTTACAGAAATTTTCCGCCAAAGGCGGACCAGCCTCTGGCTGGGACGTTATAATCTGTTCACCGGGTTATTCTTTGCTTAATACAAATTTAAAGAAAGCGCGTATGTCTGGGGCGGAAATCACTAGTGCCATGAAATTATTTTTTGAACTAAGTCCTCGCAAGAATATTATTGGTGTGACCGGGACCAAGGGAAAGGGGACTGTTTCCTCATTGATTTACTCAATATTAAAAAGAGGCGGCAAGCGCGTGTGGTTAGGCGGCAATATTGGAGTAGCTCCATTTGAATTTATAAATAAAATTAAAAAGAATGATTGGGTGGTTTTAGAATTATCAAGTTTTCAATTAGAAGATATGGATGTAAGCCCAAAAATTGCCGTGTTCACGAATTTTTATAAAGAGCATTTGGCTCCGGCAGATCCGAATAATCCAAATTTCCATCGGTCAATGCGGGATTACTGGCAGGCGAAAGGTAATATTTTTAAACATCAGAAACGAGGGGATAAATTTGTGGCAAATCAGAAACTGAAAGCGAGGTTATATAATCTCGCTTTCGGGGGTAAGGTGGTTTATTTTAAGAAATCAGAATTAAAGAGTAATTTAATTGGTGAGCATAATAAAGAGAATATTGCCGCGGCAGTGGAGGTGGCAAAGCTGGCGGGTGTAAGTCAAATGGATATCAAAAAAGCAGTGGCTGAATTTAAACCGCTTGAACATCGATTAGAATTTATTAGAAATGTGAAAGGGACAAAATATTATAATGATAGTTTTGCTACAATACCAGAATCAACAATTATAGCGCTTAGGTCGTTTGAGGCGCCAATAGTATTGTTGGCGGGGGGAGCTGATAAGGGTTCGGACTTTAAAGATTTAGCGCAGGAAATTAAAGCAAGATGCAAAGCCATTATTTTGCTCAGAGGAAAAGGTACAGATAAAATTAAAAAGCAATTATTAATTATTAATTATCAATTATCAAGCGAGTATTCAAATTTAAAGCAAGCTGTTAGAAAAGCTCAGTCCATTGCCCAAAAAGGAGACATTGTCCTTCTTTCAACTGGTTGCGCTAGTTTTGGTATGTTCAAAAATTATAAAGAGCGAGGCAAGATGTTTAAACAGGTGGTGCGGGGTTTAAAGTAATTGCCGTTTAAGAGGGTTTTAGGAATAGAGAAACAAAGAAATAGAGAAATTAGTGGATTTTCGAAAACCAGTTCTTTATTTCTTTATTTCTTTATTATGAGACGTTATATCCCTACTGATAAACCCGATTATACTTTTATTGCCCTTCTGACGGCGATCGTGCTTTTTGGATTGGCAATGCTCTCTAGCGCCAGCACAGTCGTTGGGTTTAAAGATTTCGGGGACAACTACTATTACCTTAAACACCAAGCACTCTATGGTCTGCTGCCGGGCATTTTTCTTTTTTTTCTTGCTTTTAAAATTAACTATAGAAATTTAAGGAGATTCGCTTTTATAATTCTTATTTTCGGCGTTTTGCTTTTAGTCGCAGTTTTTATCCCCGGGGTAGGAACTGCTTATGGCACAAGAGCTAGGAGCTGGATTAATGTTTTTGGTTTTTCTATGCAGTCCTCGGAGATTGCTAAACTTGTTTTTTTAATATATTTATCTGCTTGGCTTGAGGGCAGGGGACAAGAAATCAAAACTTGGTATTATGGGTTTTTACCCTTTTTATTTACTTTAGCGATTATTGCTGGTCTGGTTATTTTTCAGCCAGACGT
Source organism: Patescibacteria group bacterium (assembly GCA_018896645.1). Taxonomy (NCBI): domain Bacteria; species Patescibacteria group bacterium. The sequence continues at coordinate 84,331 of JAHIMF010000041.1, forward strand.
AGGCACGGTTGCGACTATTATCATCATGTCCTTAGCTGTATTTTTTGTAGCCGGGGGCCGGCTATATCATTTCTTTTTTTTGGGGGGTTTGGGATTGGGCGGATTGGCGCTTCTGATGAAACTGGCGCCTTATAGCGCTAAACGTTTGGAAATATTTTTGCATCCCGAGTTAGATCCTCAAGGTATAGGATATCATATTAACCAGGCATTACTAGCCATTGGCTCTGGCGGCTTGCTTGGTTTGGGTTTGGGGCAATCGCGGCAGAAATTTCAATATCTGCCAGAGGTGGCCGGCGATTCAATTTTTGCTGTAATTGCCGAGGAGCTGGGGTTTATCTTCACGATAGGATTTATCATTTTGTTTGTTTGGCTGATTTATCGCGGTCTTAAAATTGCCAAGAATGCCCCGGATGATTTTGCAAAATATCTTGTTTGTGGTATTATTGCTTGGTGGTTTTTTCAAGCAATAATTAATATTGGGGGGATGTTGGGTATCTTGCCTATGACCGGGGTTCCCTTGCCATTTGTGAGTTATGGGGGAACGGCTCTAGCAATTTCTTTGGCCGCGGCTGGGATTGTGGCGAATATTAGCAGAGAAGCAAGGCGTTGATTTTTTAATATAACAATTTAATAATATAACAATTTAGCAATAAGTCACGCGCTTCTATGATTGTTAAATTGTTATATTTTAAGTTGTTTGTTAATTGGGTGTTTTATGAAAATTTTATTAACAGGTGGTGGGACAGCGGGTTCAGTAAGTCCATTACTGGCGATAACTGAAAAGTTAAAAGAAAATGACCCAAATGTTGAATTGTTTTGGCTTGGTACTAAAAAAGGACCAGAAAAGAAAATGGTGGCTGAATATGATATTGATTTTAAAACGATTCCAGCTGGGAAGTTGAGGCGGTATTTTGATTTAAGGAATTTAGTGGATATTTTTAGAATTGGGTTTAGTTTTGTTGGGTCTTTTTTTATTATTTTAAAATTTAAGCCAGACGTCATTCTTTCAGCTGGCAGTTTTGTCAGCGTACCTGTGATTTGGGCGGGTTGGCTTTTGGGAAAGAAATTATTAATTCATCAGCAGGATGCGCGGCCTGGTTTAGCGAATAAATTGATGGCGCCATTTGCCACCAAAATTACAGTGACCTTTAAAGAATCCTTAAAACATTTCCCGAAAAAGAAGACTAGTTGGACTGGGAATCCGGTGCGGGGGGAGATTTTGCGAGGTGATAAGGAGCGAGCGATAAAGAGGTTTGGGTTGAAGAGGGATGTGCCTGTGTTACTAGTGATGGGCGGTGGAATGGGCTCTGCTACTATTAATAGAGTTATTATTGAGGCACTAAGTCAACTGACTGAATTTTGTCAGATTATTCATTTAACAGCGGGAAAAGTTCAAGCATCAAGCGATTCAAGCCCCAAGCATTTAAGGTATCATACAATTGAGTTTTTAGATGTCCACGATATGGCGGATGCTTATGCAGTAGCTGATGTGGTGGTCAGTCGGTGTGGACTTTCCAGCTTGACTGAACTTTCTGCTTTGGGTAAGCCAGTGATTTTTATTCCTTTGGCGGATACGCATCAGGAAGATAATGCTAAATTGATTTTGGAGAAGAAGGCAGGGGTGGTGGTTTGGCAAAAGGATTTAACACTTGACAAATTTATAAAAATAGTTAATAATATAGTGTTAGATAAAAAGAGTCAGTTAGTTCTTTCGCAAAACATCTCAAAGGTTCTTCCAGCGGATGCTTCATATAAAATCACTCAAATTATCAAAAAGCTTTAAAGAAAGGAGGAGCGCGATGCTTACGATGTCTGTTAGGCGGTTTATTAAAGAGTGGAGTATTGCTCTGGTAGTTACTGCTGTGGGATGTTGGGGCTGGATTTATTTCTTGAAATGGTATAGGTGAAATTGTTAGTTTCAGAAAGGAGGATTGATGAGGGAAAAACTCGGAGGCTGGGAGCATGGTTTAGAGCCAGAAACAATTAGTTGTTTTCGTCAAAATACCATAGAGTTAGTTATAAGAGATGCTCGATGGATGCTCGGGTTAGATGAAGAAGAATGTGAAAAATTAAGGCAAATAATGTTAGCCCGGGGCGTTGCTAAGTGGTTTAAAGCCAGGAGAGATGTGATACGACTAAAGGCCGAGGTGAAAGGCATGATTACAGATTTACAGCCAAACTATGATAAACATAACCCAGTCCATAAAGAACGGCTTAAGTTATTAAATTGGTTTAGGCAAGAGCTTCGCACAATCTGCCATCAACCCAGGTGGGTGGAGTGGCCGCGAGGAATAGCCACAGCTGCTAAGGCAGAAAAGGGTATTGTGGTAAAAGGACCAAGAGCGTGAGCAAGGGGATTTTAGCAACGGCATTTTGCCTGAAAGGAGGTGAGTTCCTTGAGAATACCCAAATCGTTAGACTGGGTGTTTGATTACCCGGGTTTTATATTGCTGTTGACCATAGTGTTGCTGTGGACGGTGGCTCCGATAGTAGTCTGGTGAACAACCCGGAGAATTTGGAGCATAGGTGAAATTTTTTTGTGCCCTCTTAACTTAGTTTAATAGTTTCGAGGGCACTTTTCTTTTTGTCCAAATTTTGCTAATCTAAAAGCATGAAAGATTATAAAAAAATCCACTGCATAGGCATTGGCGGTATCCATGTTTCGGCTTTGGCAAAATTGTTGCTTAGCCAAGGCGCGGAAGTCAGCGGCTCGGATTTAGTAAAATCAAAAATAACAGAGGAGCTCCAAGGAACAGGAGCTGATATTATAATTGGGCATGATGATGCGAAACTGCGAAAAATATGCGAAACTTGCGAAAATGCGAAAGATATATTGGTTATTTATTCTGATGCGGTGCCAGAGGATGATTTGGAAAGGATGGCGGCGAAGAAGCTGGGCATTCCCCAGATGAGCAGTTATGAGTTTATTGGAGAGTTATCAAAAGATTATTATACGATTGCAGTTTCTGGAACAAACGGGAAAAGCACAACAACCGCGATGCTCGGCTTAATTCTGGAAGCCGCTGGCATGGATCCGACCGTGATTGTCGGGACCAAAGTCAAAGAGTGGAAAGGTAATATCAGAATTGGCAAGTCAAAACCCCGCACCAGAACAAGTTCGGTGCGGGGCAAGTATTTAGTCACCGAAGCAGACGAGTATAAAGCTCATATGTTAAAATTAAATCCCAAGATGATTGTCTTAACAAATATTGAGGCAGACCATTTGGATTTTTATAAGGACTTAGACGATATTGTGAAACATTTTAAGGAGTATGTCGCGGGATTACCGAGAGACGGAGTTTTGATATATAATAGAGATGATGTCCAAATTACTCGATTACTCGATTACTCGATTACTAAAAATGTTAGTTTTGGCGTTGAAGATGTGAGTTCCCTTAAGTTGCAGGTTCCTGGCGAATTTAATAAATATAATGCGGCAGGAGCGGCGAGCGCGGCAAAAGAACTTGGAATAAGCAACGAGATTATAAAAAAATCCCTTGAAAATTTTAAAGGGACATGGCGGAGATTTGAGCGCGTGGGTGAGTGTAGGGGCGCTTTAGTAATATCTGACTATGCTCATCATCCAACAGCAGTGGCAGGCACAATAAAAGCAACAAGAGAATTTTATCCGGGCAGAAGATTGATTGCGGTTTTTCAGCCGCATCAGCATAATCGGACAAGAAAATTGTTTGATGATTTTGTTTCTGTATTGGCTAAGAGCAAGGCAGATGTGATTATCGTGAGTGAGATTTATGATGTGGCGGGGAGGACAAGCGATAAGGATAAGAAAGTCAGTTCAAAAGAACTTGCCCAAGAAACAAGAAACAAGAAACAAGAAATAAAGGACGACGCAAATGTTTTATACGCCAAAGATTTAAAAGAAACTCGTAGTATGATATTACATTATATCAAACCGGAAGATGTGGTGCTTGTAATGGGAGCTGGGGATATTGACCAAGTGGCAAGAAAGTTGGTAAAATAGTTTTAATTCTACAAAATGAAAAAACAAGAAAAAAATTACGGTTTTATTGACAGCCAAAATTTAAATTTGGGGATTAGGTCGCAAGGATGGAAATTAGATTTTGGAAGATTTAGAAAATATTTACACGATAAATTTAGTGTTACCGTCGCTTATATCTTTATTGGGTATGTTGACGGTAATGAATCTTTATACGCTTCACTTCAGAGTCAAGGATATATTCTAATTTTTAAACCAACTTTATATTTACCAAACGGCAAAGTAAAAGGCAATGTTGATGCCGAATTGGTTCTGCACGCGATGATTCAATATCAAAATTATAAAAGGGCTATTATTGTTTCTGGCGACGGCGATTTTCATTGTTTAATTGAATATTTAAGGAGCAAAGATAAATTATATAAAATAGTAATACCTGATTGGAATAATTATTCCTCACTTTTGAGAAAATTCATGTCGAAGATAATATTTATGAACCAACTTAGAAATAAGTTAGAATATAGAGAAAACTAAAAGAGGGGCATTAACCTTCGGACGAGCCTTAGGTGTGTCCCCTCATCGTGATATTATCATCATAGCAGATTCTAAAAATTTGTCAACCCGTTTAGATGTGGACAACTATCTAACAGGGTCAAGCGAAATTTATCCACATTTACCCTGTTAAATGTCGTTTGGCAAAATTAATTTGTGAATGATAATTTGAAGCAGACGACCTAAATAGAGTTAGAAATAGGCGATATTATTTAACAGGGTCTAATTTTTTAAAAAATCTTATGCCAAATGTAGAACAACAATCTAATATTGAGGGAGGGGATGGGGTTGGAAAAGAAGCGGAAGAGAAAATAGAATTAACACCGGAGCAAGAGAGGGCGAAACAAAGAATGATATACCACCTATCAAAAGGCGACCATGACATTTACATTGCTTTTAGCATTAAAAAGGAGTTTAATTTAAGCAACGAGATAACCAATGAGCTTGCTAAGCAAGCAATGATTAAATCGTTATTAGAAACGTGGACTGGTAGTGCCATTAACATTAAAAGATTATTTTTTAATTCAAATGACAAGATAATAAAGTCTCCCGAAATTCAAGAAGCTGCCAAATCTGGAATGATAAAGGGTTTGTTAACAAAAACATGGTTTAATGATGCTCTTAGAATTAAAGAGAATTTTTTAAGCGACGAGATAGCTGGAGAGGTTTGCAAGCAGGTGATGATTAAAGACTTAGGCAGGGGTAATATTGATAATGCCATTAAAATTAAAGAGAAATTTAATTTACCCGAGGAAGCAGTTCAAGACGCAGCTAAACAGGAAATGATTAGGCGCTTAGACGATGGTATGATTGATTATGCCGTTGAAATTAAAGAGAAATTTAATTTACCCGAGGAAATAATTACTTCTCCTGAAATTCAAGACGCAGCTAAGCAGGGAATGATTGTGTGTTTTAGATATGGTAATATTAATGATACCCTTAGAATTAAAGAGGAATTTAAACTTCCGGATCAGGAATTAGCCCAAGGCATAGAAGAAATCATTAAGCAAGAGAAACTATTGCCTATTCTTACTAATCTTGATGTCATACCCGAGTCCGTGTTAAGATTGTTAGAAAATAAATATTTTTTGTTAACATACAAACAAAATTTAGCTTTAGCTTCGGAGAAGATTTATAACCAATATCGTAAATTTAAACAAGAAGGTGATGAGGTTCAGTTAGCTGGTTTTATTGAAAAGATAAGAAGTCAAACAGAAAGTTTAATATCTAATGAACCGCAAAGTTCAGAAATTTCCAAACAAGAATATTATCAAGATTTAATCCGAGCGGTTTATCCTAATCATGCTGAAAGCCGGACTGATTATGAAAATAATGAGAGTTGCCCGGATCGTTCCGGAGATTTAGAGAAATTTGAAATCAAAGATGTTTATGAGATTGATTTGCGGGAAGGGGTGGAGATGGAAATGAAACCGTCTCAAGAAAAAGATGAGAAAGGTTTGACACAGCTAGAAAAGCCAATTGCGGAAATTCAGCAGAAATTTAGCCAAGTTGAATTTGACAAAGAGAAAATGTTTGA
>JAHIMF010000042.1 GCA_018896645.1 Patescibacteria group bacterium
TAATTTAAAAACCGTCGTGTTCATTATGGTGGACTCGGCGGTTCTTTTTATCTAAGTATTTTGTTCCACTTTTTGAAATATAGGAATCAGAAAAATATTTAACTTTTTACAAGCACTGCGATATATCGTAATATCGTAATATCGTAGTGACATAATTTTACCTCAAACAAAAAAACCGCCATCCCAGCGGTTTTTATTAGAATTATTCGAGTTAATTTGAGATAATTTGAGTAAATTTTAAAATCCGTGATCCGCGTCCATCCGTAGTCATCAGTGGCTATCCGTCATTCCATTATCTTCTCTTTTACCTTCATCAGCGTAATCAAAACCCCCCGTTCCTGTTCTGCTAATTTGGATTCAATGTATTTTATCGTCTCTTTTATATTCGGGATAAAAACATATTCAAGCGCGTTCACTCGCCTTCGCGTCTTTTCAATTTCCCCAGCGAGTAGCCGGGCCGAATGTTCAATTTCCGCCAGCTTCACCATATCAGCCAATGCCTCGGAAAAAATTCCCAAAGAAGTATCTAGGTCAGATGGCGTTGAAAGCAGGGAATAGCAAATCGGGTCGCCCTCTTCATTATAAGTGAATTGCGGTATATTTACACTCATCACATTTTTTGTCGTGGCCTCAAGTGTGATTTTTTTGCTAGGCACAGCCAAGGCCTCGTTCATCATCTTTGGCTGCATGTCAGCCGAAGCGAAAACAAAGGACTTAAAACCTTGTCCAAGTGTTGCTTCAACTCGAGCTCGGCATTCTTTAACTTTTCGCACAATCGTCATAAACTCTTTCATCAATCCATCGCGCTTGTCTTTTAATAATTTGTATCCTCTTTCCGCAGTCTTGAGCCGTCTTTTCAACTTGAGCAACTCCATGCGGGTGGGATTTATGTTTAGTTTCATAAATTAGTCATTGGTCACTAGTCACTCGTCACTAGGGCGACCGTCACCGTCGTCATGGTCGTCCCTAGTGACGAGTGACTAGTGACTAGTGACACTTTTTTAGTGATTTGTGAAATTTGTGTGCCTATTCGTGCTGATTCGTTTTGAGATACTTCTCGATATGCTCTTCTTTTACCCTTTTCAATTCTTCCCTTGGCAAAATACTCAACAATTTCCAGCCAATCGTCAAAGTTTCTTCAATCGTCCGGTCTTCATTTTTGCCTTGCCTAACGAACTTATCTTCAAATTCATTGGCAAATTTTAAATACTTTTTATCTGTGTCAGATAATGCCGCTTCGCCAAGTATTACTGCTAATTCCCGCGCTTCTTTCCCTTGGGCATAGGCCGAGAAAAGCTGGTTCAAAACTCCGCTATGATCTTCCCGCGTTTTTCCTTCGCCAATGCCTTTGTCTTTTAGCCGCGACAAACTTGGCAACACATCAACTGGCGGATAAATTCCCTGTTTGTCCAATTCTCGTGAAATCATAATTTGGCCCTCCGTGATATAACCAGTCAAATCTGGGATTGGATGAGTTTTATCGTCTTCCGGCATTGTTAAAATCGGGATTTGGGTGATTGAGCCCTTCTTGCCCTTTACTCGTCCGGCTCGCTCGTAAATCGTGGAAAGGTCAGTATATAAGTAACCAGGATAACCGCGCCGGCCAGGAATTTCTTTTCTCGCGGCTCCAATCTCCCGCAAGGCCTCACAGTAATTAGTTAGGTCTGTTAATATCACTAAAACATGCATATCCTTGTCAAAGGCATAGTATTCAGCTGTTGTTAGAGCCAATCGAGGTAAAGTAATCCGTTCAACTACTGGGTCATCAGCTAAATTAATAAATAGCGTGGCTCGCTCAATCGCGCCAGTTTGTTTAAATTCATTTATAAAAAATTCAGCCTCCTCAAAAGTAATACCCATAGCGGCAAACACAACTGCAAATTGAGAATCAGCAGGCGAGTCATTGGTCATTAGGGATGAGTCATTAGAGACGCCGTCGTCGTCCGTCCGGTCATTCGTAGCATCTGTAGTTTTTGTAGATTCGGATGCATTTGTAGATTTGGATTTTATCACCTTTGCCTGTCTAGCAATCTGAGCTGCCAGTTCTGAATGGGGGAGTCCGGCCCCGGAAAAGATCGGCAATTTTTGCCCCCTAACCAAAGTGTTCAACCCATCAATCGTAGAAACCCCTGTCTGGATAAAATCATTAGGATAATCCCGGGCATAAGGGTTCAAAGGCGCGCCATTAATGTCCATTTTTTTTTCTGCTAAAATCGCTGGCTGGCCATCTTTTGGCCGTCCCGCTCCGTCAAAAACCCGGCCTAACATATCAGCGCTTACTCCAATTTCCATTGTTTTGCCCAAAAATTTTGCTTTGGCTGTTTTCACATTAATGCCTCGTGTTTCCTCAAACATCTGCACCACTGCTTGCTTGTCGCTTATTTCCAAAACCCGGCCTCGCCTGATGCTTCCGTCAGCCAGTTCAATATCAACTAACTCTTCGTATTTAACAGCTTCAATTCCTTCCACAATTAATAAAGGCCCAGCGATTTCCGTGATAGTTTTGTATTCTTTTAGCATAATTTGTCTATTAAAAGGTTAATTCATTTTTATAAATTTGGTATTGACAAAGAATAAGATATATATTATCCTTCCTTATTAAGTTAGTTAAAACGATCTTTAAAAATTATCCTTAATTAGTCAGTAAACAGGAGGATGAGAGCATGAAGAAGATTATTTTTCTACTGATTGTCTGTCTTTTTTTGGCAGGAGAGAATGTTAGGGCAGGTGTCTGGGATGCTACATTTCTGTTTGACACAACAACCATTAAAAAGAATTGGCAGGAAAAGTGGGATGAAGAAGAAAAGGATGTGTTTTATTGGTATCTTGGTCTACAAGCAACCGATACAATAACCACGATTAATCTCTTAACAAGACACAAGGGAAGGGCACGTGAATTAAATCCGATTTTCGGAAAAAATCCATCAGTAAAGAGAATCTTAATTCAGAAGTTGTTAGCTAATTGGTTGTTTTTTTCAATTTGGAATGATTGTTTTGAAAGAGATGAGAGAAAAGAATTTTTTCAAGTTGTCAACACTATTTGTACTCTTGTAGTAGCCAACAATCTCATAATTACTATTAAGGTAGAATTCGAATAAAGGGTGAAGAAGGTATTAAGTAGGGAGCCGTATGCATCAGGCATCGCGGCTCTTTTTTTATTCAATTTTCAATCAACAATCAACAATTTAACAATGTAACAATTTAACAATTATTTAACCTCTCCCTTAATCTTCTCCACCAACTTCTCAAGCTCGCCAATCTTATCTTCCTTAACCATCTTCGCTTTTCCAATCTCTATTTTAATTTCTTTTGCCTTGTCCATCACCTCACTCAGTTTTTTACCGGATTCAAGCTCGGCTGTCGCCTGCTCATGAAAAATCAAAATCGCCTTCAGCATCCAGTACATTTTTTTACAACTGGTAAAAGTATCAATCTCATCAAAAGCGTTTTGGTGCAGAAAATCTTCGCGGATAGATTGCGCGGTATTTAAAACCAATTGTTCTTTCGCGGAAAGCGCGTCAATGCCAACTAACTGGACAATAGATTGCAATTCTTCTTCTTTCTGCAAGATACCCATTGCCCCCACTCTCATTTCCGGCCAATCCTGCCCGGCCTTTTCGCGCATATAATCATTTACAGAATTTAAATATAATGAATAAGAGCTTAGCCAATTGATAGCTGGAAAATGCCGTTTATAAGCTAACTGCGCGTCCAATCCCCAAAAAACTTTTGTTACCCGAAGCGTGTTCTGTGTCACAGGTTCAGACAAGTCACCCCCGGGAGGGGACACCGCGCCAATAACCGTAAGAGAACCTTTTCTGCCCTCATTCCCTAAACAAACCACTTCCCCTGCCCGTTCATAAAACGCCGCGGTCCGGCTTCCAAGATAAGCCGGATAGCCCTCTTCTCCGGGCATTTCTTCCAGCCGTCCGGAAATTTCCCGCATGGCTTCCGCCCATCTGGAAGTCGAGTCCGCGGTCAGCACTACTTTATATCCCATATCCCTAAAATATTCCGCAATGGTAATTCCCGTATAAACGCTGGCTTCTCTGGCCGCCACCGGCATGTTGGAAGTGTTGGCAATCAAAACAGTTCGTTTCATCAATGGCTCGCCGCTTCGCGGATCTTTTAATTCTGGAAATTCCTGCAATACATCAGTCATCTCGTTTCCGCGCTCGCCGCAGCCAATAAAAACCACAACATCCGCGTCTGCCCATTTTGCGATTTGATGTTGGACAACCGTGTTATGGAAAATAGACGGTGAGTTTCCACCGACAAAGTTATGCGTATCTTCAACCTCAATGTCATAAACAGTTTGGGGTTTGTCTACAGTTTCAATTTTAACAATTTTGTCATAGAAAATATGTTCCAAATGATTAGTTGTGAATTTCTGAAATTTTTTAATACTCAAAGCCTGGACAAAAGCTCTAAAAATTCCTTTACTCATTAGCTCTTTATTTCTGGTATAATTAGTTATTTCAATGCCCAGTTTTTTCAAACTGGCATATGGTCGCCCAGCTTTTTCGTACAAGGCATTTATTAAACGAGTGCTAATTGGAACAATATCAAGATTTGTGTAGCCCTTCTTGGTTTCATTTAAATACTCTTTAATTTTATCAAATTTAATATAGTGCCCAAGTTTACACTGCCTGTAAAATTTTTCAACTTCTTCTCGGCCCGAAATAAAAATTCTAAATCTAACAAAGTCCCTAACTTTGCCTTCTCTCAGTTTAACAATAACTCCCAATCGAGTGAGGAGGTAAGCCAAATCCGATTGCATTTCTTTGCTCGAAGTGCAAATTTCTAAATCATGATTGCCAACATATCCGTCACAAGCAAAATATGCGCCAACAAATTTAGCTATTATTTCATCAGGGGATTTTTGAATGATTTCTAGGGCTTTGCAGGTTCTAGATTTTTGATATTCCGGAATACCCAGAGATTTCAGCAATTTTGCTAAAACCGAACTCTCAACGATCATCGCCATTACAGTATTCACCTTTGTTTCTTTTGTTTCGAGCCCAAATAACATTTTAGCCAAGTTGGCAAATCTTTTTCTTAAGCTCGCATCATTGTTATAAAATCTAATCGAATTTTGTTTAATCGCCCCATCACCCAAAATTAAACCAATAAACTCAGCAAACGCTTTATTCATCTTTTCAGGTAATTTGGTAGCATGACTTTGATGTTCTCCTTTGATTTCTTTAGGTTTCAGATTTTTATCAAATTCTCCAAATAGCTTCTTGGCAAAAGCAACGGTAGGTTTATTTCTGCTGTTCCAATATTCGGTTATAACCGCATAAGATATACTCAATTTTTCACTGACTTTATTCAGTGAACCCATTTTTAGTTTTAATTTCTTAATGAGTAAGTTTATTGTTTTTAAATTTCTATGATCAGCAATTCTTTCAGAACTAAAGATTTTCAAATAGTCAATGATTTGTGGTTTTAGCTCAATATCTAAATAACGCGGTGTGATAAGATAATTACCTTCATTAAGAAATTGCGCTTGAGTTTCCTCGGGCTCAAGATTTTCACTTACTTTAAACAATTTATGAATTGGTGTTATAGTCATTTCTCGGCCAGTGCGGGTAGTAATTTTAAGCATTTTTTCGCTTTTGCCCTTGTACACACTTTTTACCGGTTTTTTAATGAATCGACCATCATCATAACTTAAAATCTCAAATGGTTTGTCTAAAACAGTATATTCCTCATTAACTTTTTTTGTAGTTCGTCCCCTCCCATGATGTCTTTTAAAAATATTTTTGATTTTTTCTCTTGAACCATTTACTAAAATCACTGGCGTCTCGCCGTCAACACACTTTCCCGCGCCAAAAGGACCAGGCACGCAAGCAGTTCCGCCCTTAACAACCGGGAAAAACGCATCAATCACTCGCTGGCCCGTAGTCAAGGGTTCAGTTGGAATCAGTTTCTCTTTAATTGGCCTTGCCTGTCTAATTGGCCAAATTTGTAGCATTGTTATTGGTCTATCACCAACTTTTGCAATCTCGCCTTCAACAGTATATTCGCCATTATCAACAATAGAAATAATCTTACCTTCAATCCCCGGCGGTACCATAATTTTATGAGTAATCAAACTGGTTTCAGGAACTTCGCCAAGAATATCACCAGCTTTTACTTCGTCTCCAACTTTAACTATCGGCTTAAATTTCCATTTTTTTTCTCTGTCAATTCCCGGCACATCAATGCCCCGAGTAATATAATCTCCCGCTTTTTTGTAAATCAAAGCTAACGGCCTTTGCACGCCGTCATAAATATTTTCAATTAAACCAGGCCCAAGTTCAACAGCCAATGGTTTGCCAGTCAAATATACCGGCTCCCCGGGGCCAATGCCGCTTGTATTTTCATAAACCTGAATTGAGGCCTCATCGCCGTGAATTTCAATAATCTCGCCAACTAATTTTTCGCGAGAAACTCTAACCACATCAAACATTCTTGCCTCTTCCATGCCGTTGGCTACAACCAAGGGGCCCGATACTTTGATAATTGTTCCATTTTTTTGTTCGCTCATATATTTTAGTTTATTAGTTTATTAGTTTATTAGTTTATTGATTTATTATTAATTTTATTAACCATTGTATTCCAGCCCGAGGCCTGCCTCGTTGCAAGGCGGGCTGGTCCGCCTTTGGCGGAAACCTTATTAACCCAAAGTTTATTCATTCATTAAACAAAATATCCGAGCCGACTGCTTGCTCAACGATATTCTTCAATTCACGCTCACCCTCGCCAGTTGCTCCTCGAACTCCCGGTATCGCGATTACCGCCGGCAAAGCGGTATTTTTCAGATCATCTAATTTAATTTTTAATTTTTCCATCCAATCTTCAGTAATAAATAATATACCGCATCCCTTTTTTTCATAAATCTCATCAACCTTTTTCTCGGCCTCTTCCTGCGTGTAAACACCAAAACAGTCAAGGCCGAGTGCCTTAAATCCCAAAATTGAATCTTGATTACCTAAAATAGCAATTCTCATAATTTTACGGATTGCCACTGATTACTGCGGATAGCCACTGATCACAGATCCGCGATCCGCGGCTATCCGTCAACATCCGTGGCCATCAGTTAAAATATATCTCTTACTCTCTGCTTTATTTCATCAGCAGGAATGTTATTCAGCTTCCCCGTCATAATTAACCTCACATTTCTGGCTGCGTTTTTCTTCGCGTACCAATATCCAAAAATTATTTCCGAGCCATAACTCATCCACTTCGTGTGCTTTATGTAATCTGTTTCTAAATCATCAAACCCTTTTTCTAATTGCCAAAGATTTTTTTTCTCGCTATATTCCTGCAAAAATTTTTCCTGGCTTCTCGTCAGATAACCTTTTAAAAAAGCGGTTAACTCATCAACATCTTTTTCCAAAAACGAGCTCAACTTTTTCAATTCAATTTGTCCGCCATCAACCAGTAAATCTTCGAGGCGAAGCCGAGACCCTGAATCCGTCGAAGGGGTTTTTAAATTTTTAACCCTCAACAAACTCCTAATATTCACAACATCAATCTGCCTCCTGGTAAAATCCAAAATAAAATCGTTTTTAATTTCTTTAGCCAAGCTCAAGCTCAACTCAAAATATTCTTTATCCAATTTCAAGTCAATCTCACTCGGGGATAGGGGATTATTAGAATCATTTTTCTTCATATCAAATTCAGTAACCATTTTATCAATAATCTCCGAGACATCGGCGTTATCCGTATCCCTAGTTTCTAGTTTCTTGTTTCTATTTTCTTTATTCAAAACATACGCCTTCAAATCATCAGCTTTTATGGTTCCCACATTTGATAAATCCCCAGTCAAATCTAACTCGAAATATCTCTGCTTTAAGAGTAATTTAATATTATGAAAATCCTGTTCCAAAAACAAGAGTCTTACCAAATCTTTGTTTGGCGTGGCTTTTTCTAAAAATTTCTTGGTTTGCCCCAAATCATCATCCAATGCCTTCCCATATTCTTCCATTTTTACATCCAACAAATTATCAGCCAAATCCGTATCACTAAAAACCTTAAACGCTTGTTCAGTGTTTTTAGCATCAACCATCCGTTCAATGTCTGTTGCGTCTAATAATTTTTTTTCCAGGACCCGGATTTGGCCCGTGGCGGTTAGATATGGCATAGTTTACTCATATTTTGGGATATTGGACTGATTTGAGATTATTAGAGAGTGTCCATTATTCCGCATTAATATTAAATAAAATTCGACTGACTTCAATTTCAGTTTCATTGCGGATTTGCTCCACCAGCGCCTGGACCACTTCCTCTCCTCCATTATCGTCGAGGAAGAGAAGGAGGACTTCCTCTGGGTGTTGAATAATGGAGTAAATCGTCGCGTATGTCCGCTTCCAGTTTGGAGGCGGGCATACGAGAAAGAGGGGATCGATTTCGTGATGGACCTCATGGAGGAGGTTCATCGTGGAACGGTTAACTCAAATGTCTCGGCCGCCCGGACGGTCGAGGTTCAGCAGATGTTTGCGTAGCCCCGGCCGGGCGGGGCAAGAGAGGAGGTGATATAGTTCTTTCAGGGTTTAGGGGGACTGCGTTCGACTCGGAGTTCCCAAGGCACTTAGCTGAAGAAGTTAGGTGCCTCTTTTTTTATTTTCAAACAACACTAATTTTCACTCCCGCCTGTGTTTTAGCTTTGGCGGGTAAAAATCTGCACACCCCGAACAACTCGCTTCGCTCGTCTACGGGGCAGGCAAAGCACACTAATCACGAATCAGATTACTTATTCACAACTTGGGCTTGACAAGGATTTTAGCTGTGCTATAATGTAAATACTGGATGCCTTAGTGACCACTGTTCGTAACTGGCAGTCTGAGCTAAGGATTCTCCCCCCTAGAGGGGGCGCTCCAGTATTGAATCCCGCATTTTTTTCTGTGCTGATATTGCTTTGCAAACACAACATAGAAAAAGATGCGGGATTTTAATTGTATAAAATTTGAAAAACACGATTCGCGGTTACAACAATATTTGCCGCTCTCTTACCTTTGTATATGTCATTAGCTATTTTATGAGCGCCACCCTTCTTGCCTATTCTGTGAAATGTTATCAGAGGCGTTTGTCTATCAAACTTTCTAAAAAGATGAGACAAAACATCCTTTATAACGCCTTCCTGCCCTGGATATTCTCTATCAATAATTACCTCATCAATGTTTTTCTCATCTCTTAGCAAAAGATAAATCAAGCCAGCAAAAATTTTAAAGATAAAAGTCTTTTTGGGATAGTCAAGCGCCCGCATGGCTTTTACTAATTTTTGTTTTTCCACTGAACTAATTTTTAAACTTTTAACTTTACCATTAGCAAAAGCAACAACAGTTAATCTATTAGTATCTTCAATTTTACCGCTTTGATCAATTTCAATTTTCATTTTTTATTTTCAAATTTCAATCAACAATTTACAATTCGAGATATTAGAGCTTATTAGAGAAAATTGGAGGGCAGTCATTGCTACGACTACTCACTAAACAAAATCCAACAAACTTCAATTTCAGTCTCATTCCTAATTTCCCCAACCAACGCCTCAACCGTATTATCAATCTCTAACGTTTCGGACTTCAAAACAAACCCTCCCCTCGCTTCAACTGTCTCGTCAGATATTTTGTATTTCAGGCGAGCGGCACCCAAGGCCATTTTTGTTTTTTCAGGGTTCTCACCGGCTAATACAATTTCAGAATTTTTTGCTGAAGGCAGATTTTCTGTCGCTTTTTTTATGACTTGTCCGTAAATTTCATCATTACCAATAATACGCTCAATAACTTGCTCATAAACACTATCAAGAATTTCCCGTTTCTTTTTTAGAAGCATTGTTTTTTTGGCGCTCTCTTTTTGGAACTTAACCTGCTTAACTTTCTTTTCCATTGCATTACGAAAATCAGCCAAGAGTTTTTCTTGGTCTTTTTTGATTAATCCCGCCAGCTCTTTTTTAAGTTTCTTTTCTTCTTGCCTGCCGTCATCCATAATTTTTTCTGCTTCTTCCTCGGCTTCGGATTTGATTGTTTTTAGGATATCAGTTAAAGACATAATTTTCACGATACACGATTCACGCATCACGGCTCAAATCACGATTCACATATCACGATACAAAAATCTGAATCGTGATATGTGTATCGTGGGTCGGGTTAGTAAAATCCGTGATCCGCGGCTATCCGTAAGAATCCGTGGCTATCCGTTTTTAAGTAATTTTAATCCCATTCACCAAAAGAATCGTGGCCAACAACCCAAGCACCGCGTAAGTCTCCACCATTGCCGATAAAATAATCGCCTTGCCAGCGTCACCCGGTTGTTTAGCGACCACATTCATGCCAGCAACAGAAACCTTTCCCTGGAAAAGTCCGGAGAAAAGGCCAGCCAAAGCAATGGGTAAGCAAGCAGCTAATATTTGCCAGCCCATGGCATTGGTGAGTTCCACAACCTCGCCCCCCAAAAGACCGATTTTTTGCAAAACCATAATCGCAGCCAGAAAACCATAAATACCCTGGGTACCGGGTAGAGCTTGGAGCAGGAGCACTTTACCAAATTTTTCCGGCTCCTCGCTAATTAAGCCAGCTCCGGTTTGGCCGGCCTTTCCTACACCTAAAATCGAGCCAATGCCGGCCAATATAACGGCCAAAGCCGCGCCGAGAATTGCTAATGCAAGTCCAATAGTCATATATTTTTTTTCCTTTCAAAAGACGAATTTACACGAATTTTGTACACAAATTTCACTAATCACGAATACATTTGAGTTATTAGAGCTCATTAGAGATATTATGAGTTTTTTGGATTCGTGATTCGTGAAATTTGTGTACTGATTAGTGCTGATTCGTTTTTTAAATATTGATTATAGATTAATTGTCAACAATCTCCACATACTTCGATTCCCTTTGAAGCGGTCTAAATCTAGCTCCGCCGCCTTCCATAAACTTGGGGAAAAATTCTACAAACTGCAAACGGCCAGAATGGATAAAAGCGCCCAAGACATTAATAACCAGATTAAACAGATGCCCGCCGACCAAAATTACAATCGCCACAATCCATCCAACATATGGTATCATATCTTTAAACAAAAAAGCAATCAAATTGATTACCATGGCGATAATTCCGGTTGCCAGTCCCAGAGCCAGTAAACGGGAATAAGACAAAACATCGCTTAAATATCCAACCAATCCATATAAACTTATTATCCCGGCGCCAATTTTTGCAATGATACTTTTTTGCTCCCGGCCCTGGGTGGCGATCATGACAGCAATCCCCAGCCAAAGCAGAACCTTGGCCAACCCCATCAAACTTTGCGGCAGGACCCCGGCTTTATTGGCAACCCAAAATAAAATCGCTGGAATAAAGTAAACCCAAACTCCGTGTTTCAAAATCCCATCCAAATATCTTTTATGTTTAAATTCCCACCACATAGCAATAATAACTCCGGTCCAAATCTGGATAACACCCATAACAAAAGTAATACCCAGAACGAGCAGAGGATTTTTAATGGGGTCAATTTGTCTTAGGGCGAGTAGAGTGTTTTTGATGGTTGAATTAGGCAAGTCATCAAGCGCTATTCCAAACCAACCGCCAAAAACCACCCCCAAGATAAAAGTGACTATTCCGCCATAAATCAAAACCCGAAACAATTTTTGGTTCTCTCTTGGCACTTTCATAATTTTAATTGCCGCGTAAGCCAGGGCTGCCAGCAAGATTCCATATCCTGCGTCAGTTAAACAAAAGCCAAAAAAGATAATAAAAAATGGCGCTAAAAATACTGTGGGGTCAGTTTCCGTGGCCTTGGGCAGGCCGTAGATCCCAGTAACTGATTCAAAGGGGCGCCAAAAAGGTTTATTTTTTATAACCACTGGTTGATTAGTCTTATCTTTCTCTTTCAAATCCAGGGCTTTGATTTCTACATTATTTTTAGTGATTTTTTGCAGTTTGTTATGTAAAATTTTAAAATGCGCTTTTTCTATCCAGCCCGTGATCCGGGCCGTGTAATTTGTTCTAGCCAGTTTAGACCCGCCTTCTTGTTTGGCTTTTTGCCAGGTTAACCAATCAAAAATAATTTTCAAACTTCTCATCTCCCGCGTCAATTCCCGCGCCTCATTCTTTAAATCCCCAATTATTTTTGTATTTTTATATTCTTGTATTTTTATATTTTCGAGTGCTTTTTTTGGTAATTTGTCAGCATACGGCAATTCTTGGCTATCAAACCCCAACTCATTCGAAATTTTGTTCACTTTGCCCTCATGATTTTTTAAAAAAGTAAGAGCTAAAAACGAATCCCTGTCAGTCAGATGAACTTTAGTGATGGCTGTTTCCTTGGTTTGTTTATCAAGAGTGTTAATAAAATCCAGATATTTTTGAGTATTGATTTTGCCAAAAATTGTTTTAGTTTTTTCTGTTTCTGCCTGCTTGGGCGCTATCTGCAAATTTCGCCAGGGCTCAAGCTGTTCTTTCTCGTTGCCTCCTTCTTTTAGCTCACTCTCGCATTTGCTGATTTCGCTTTCCATATTTTGGCATTTTTCAATAATTATTTTGTAATTATAATCTTTAACAGTTTTTTCTAGGCCCCCTTGGCCCAATTTAATTTTATTCCCAGTCAATTTTTCTGCCAAGGGAACTTTAATTTCATCAAAAGGCGTTAAGAAGTCCAAAGCAAACTTTACTCCAGCCAGATCATAATCAATGTTATCTGTTGTTAGCTCATTTGGGGGCGCGGCAGGGGAGTCAGTATCAGCAGTATCACCCAATTCAATTTGCATCAAAGAATAGGTTTGTAAGAAATTCAAAACTTTATCTTGATATTTTTTATTGATTAGGATGTTGATTTTAATTGTTTCGGATAGGGACATAAATGTTGGTCATTGGTCACTCGTCACTGGGGTTTACGTTTCCCCCAACTGATGCAATAAGACCGTTTATTAATTTTAATACAGATACACTCTTTTTAAATAAATCGATATATGTTTCTTTTGAAACGTTTTCTATCTCATAAGAAATTATCAATAAAGATTGAACTTCTTGTATCGAACCTCGTGCCTGATAATAAAATCTTTTTTTATCTTTATAAAAAAACCTGCCAAAACCCTCGGCAATGTTAGAACACACAGAAACAATGGCATGTCTTATTTGACTTGTAATTCCATAAATCTCTTCTTTTGGAAAATCTTTGGTAATTTTATAAATATTTTTAGTCAGTTCTTTAGCTTTTTGCCAAGCATGGAGTTGATAAAAGTTTTTTATACTCATAGGACTATAATTTTAATAAAGACTTGATTAAACTCGTCCCTAGTGACTAGTGACCAATGACTAGTGACCAATAACCATACAAAAAAACAATAGGCCATGTCCGACCTATTGCTGTGTTAAATGATGCATAACAAGATTAATGGCTTTTTCAATTCTCACATTATCCATATCTTCCAATTTTTCCAAAACGATTTTCTGCTCTTCGTAAGCGATTTCTTCATATTCTTGGATTGCTTTGCCGGTTTCTTTTTCTAGCTTTTTATGGGTAGGTTGAACCTTGTCTTCGGCTAAAGACATAGTATTTTTCATCTGGTCTTTTATTGTATTGATATTCTGTTCAACCTCTTTATGCGCCGTCCTAATTATTTTTTGAGCTTCCTCCTCTGCTTGTTTGATTTGATTAATATTTGTATCTGGCATGAAGAATAAAATTAATTTTTAGAATCCAAAAATAAAAATCACAGGGCCCCCGCCATCTTTTTTTAAAAGGCCTTGGACATTAGTCAAAGGAATATTTTTAACTAATAACTTTTTTAACTAATAACTTCATTTATATAATGATACTATATTTTTAATAGAGCGTCAATGATTTTTTGTGGAAAAGTAACAAAAAGACATTGGATATCCAATTGGACATTCAATGTCTTAGCTGTCTAGGGCTCTGGATTTTCTTTCAGCGCCGCTTGGGCTGCGGCTAAGCGCGCGATTGGTACTCGCGGCGGACTGCAGCTAACGTAATTCATGCCGATTCGGTGGCAAAATTCTACTGATGCTGGGTCGCCGCCATGCTCGCCGCAAATGCCGATTTTCAGGTCTGGATTGGTTGCTCGGCCGCGTTCTATCCCCATTTTTATTAGCTGGCCCACGCCTTCCTGGTCTAATTGTTGGAAAGGATCATTGGTCAGGACTCCTTTTGCAATATACTCGGGTAAGAACTTGCCGGCATCATCTCGGGAATATCCAAAACACATTTGCGTGAGGTCGTTGGTGCCAAAGCTGAAGAACGCGGCTTCTTTAGCAATTTTATCTGCGAGAAGCGCGGCTCTTGGTATTTCTATCATAGTGCCGACAAGATAGGGGACCTTAATACCTCGGTCTGCTGTTACAGCTTCGGCAACGCGGACAATGATTGCTTTTTGTTCTTTGATTTCCATTACTGTGCCAATCAGGGGGACCATAATTTCTGGATGAACTTGGATTCCTTCTTTTTTGACTATACAAGCGGCTTCCATAATGGCCTGGGTTTGCATCTCTGTGATTTCCGGATAAGTCATGCCAAGCCGGCAGCCGCGGTGTCCGAGCATTGGATTGGTCTCGTGCAGGGAACTGACCCGAGCGCGAATCACTTCTGGGGGCACCTGCATTTCAGATGCCATAGCCGCAATATCTTCATCAGTCTGGGGCAGGAACTCGTGCAAAGGCGGATCAAGAAGCCGGATGGTTACTGGTTTATCCGTCATCAGGCGGAAGATTTCAATAAAATCCTGTCTCTGCATGGGCAGGAGTTTGCCTAGGGCTTTCCTCCGGCCTGCTTCATCATCAGCCAAAATCATTTCGCGGACTGTTTTGATGCGCTCTCCGCCAAAGAACATGTGTTCTGTGCGGCAAAGGCCAATGCCTTCGGCGCCATATTCTAGGGCTTTTTTGACATCCTCGGGCGTGTCAGCATTGGTTCGGACGCTAATTTTACGAAAATTATCAACCCATTGCATAAAAGTTTTAAATTCATCAGTTATCTGGGTTTCAACAGTAGGTATTTGGCCGAGCATTACTTCACCGCTCGAACCGTCAATGCTGATCCAATCGTTTTCTCGGACCAGAGTTTCGCCGGCTGTAAACTGTCGTTTTTCGTAGTCAATAACAAGAGCGCCACAGCCCACAACCGCCGGCGTGTCCATGCCGCGGGCAACCACGGCGGCGTGACTGGTCATGCCGCCGCGGGCAGTTACAATTCCTTGAGCCGCGGCCATACCGCCGATATCTTCGGGTGATGTTTCCAAACGAACCAGAATAACTTTTTCATCTTTGCCTATTTTTTTAGCCTCATCAGCAAAAAAGACTACTTTGCCAACAGCGGCTCCCGGAGAAGCGGGCAGTCCCTTGGCAATTTTATTTTTTTCTGCTTTAGGATCAAACTGCCGATGCAGGAGCTGGTCCAGCTGTTCGGGTTCAACTCGTAAAATAGCAGCTTTTTGGTCAAGCATTCTTTCTTTAACCATGTCCACAGCAATTTTTATAGCGGCTCGTCCGGTGCGTTTTCCGTTTCTGGTTTGCAGCATCCAAAGTTTGCCTTGCTGGATAGTAAATTCAATATCCTGCATATTTTGATAGTGACTTTCAAGTTTTGTTTGAATGTTGTCAAGCTGCCTATAGAGAGCGGGCATAATTTTTTGCAACGTTTCTAATTCCTTGGAGGGATTGCCTTCCGGCAGAGCGTCTCGGCCGCTGGCGTTGATCTGTTGGGGGGTGCGAGTGCCGGCAACAACATCTTCACCCTGGGCGTTGAATAAAAATTCGCCGTAGAACTGTTTTTGTCCGGTGGCTGGGTCGCGGGTAAAGGCAACACCGGTGGCGCAGTCAGCGCCCATGTTTCCGTAAACCATGGATTGGACATTTGTGGCTGTGCCCCAGTCATCAGAAATTTTATGAATTCTTCGGTATTCTATTGCTCGCGGAGTGTTCCAACTTTTAAATACTGCGGCAATGCCGCCCCAGAGTTGTTCCCAAGGGTCATCAGGAATTTCAACGGCTTGGCGCTCTCGCACAATCGCTTTGAATTGCTCCACAATGGACTTCAGGTCACCTGTGGTTAATTGAGTGTCTTCTTTGATTCCTTTTTGATCCTTCACTTCTTCAATAATTTTTTCAAAGGGATCTTGCTCTTGCTTATTTTTTGGCTTAAGCCCAAGCACAACATCGCCGTACATTTGGACAAAGCGCCGGTAGCAGTCCCAGGCAAAACGTTCATTGTTATTGCTTTTTTTAATAAGGCCCTGGATAGTGTTTGGATTTAATCCAAGATTAAGCACTGTGTCCATCATACCGGGCATGGAGACCCTGGCGCCCGAACGCACAGAGACAAGCAAAGGATTGTCCGGGTCGTTGAATTTCGCGCCCATAATTTTTTCCATCTGGCTAATGCCGGCCTTAACTTGCGTTTCAAGTCCTGTTGGATAGGCATTATTGTTTTGATAAAAATGGGTGCAGACCTCGGTGGTGATGGTAAAGCCGGCTGGTACGGGTATTCCAAGCGAAGCCATTTCTGCTAAGTTGGCGCCTTTGCCGCCTAAAAGATTTTTCATGTCAGCTCGACCATCGGCTTGGCCGCCGCCAAATGAGTACACTAATTTTTTGTTCATTTTGTTGTTGGTTAAAAAATTAACTTTCCCCCCAGCTTCCTTGATGCCCATTACGAGCGAAGCCGCAACTCTGTCATTGAGAGCCCCGAACCATACATTTTGTTTAGATTTAGGGTGAGCGATCCCCCCCCCTATCATTGCGAGCGACTGTAGGACTTGCCAACTAGAAGTGATCTTGACGAAAGAAGGACGGGGTAGACAGCAAAGATAATAAGGAGCGAAGCAATCCCGTGTGATTTACTGTGGATGTCTTTACCGTGTGGCTGTGTCTACAGGATTTACCCTGAACCGATTCTGGTACAGGGTTTACCACGGGATTGCCACGCTCTTTTTTGTCTTTATTGACCACCTTATTTTTTTATCACTATGGTCATTTTCACCTGACATGTCCTACAGTCGCTCGCAATGACATGGTTTGCAATGAAATTGTTTCGCTATCTGGTTTATTGTAATAATAGTATTATGGTTTTTTGAGAGTTTGTCAATAAATTTCGCAAAACAGCGCAGATAAAAAATGAACGTTCATTGAACGTTCATTTTGTAGATTTGGATTATGTTATAAAAAAAAAGACCGCCAAAGTGAAGATTTGTTTAGAGGAGGGATTCTTCCCTCATCTTCACTTTTGGCGGTTTACTATTAAAGAACAAGAGACAGGAGGTGGACCTGATGGGAACATACCCCGGCCGGGCTTGTTTCCGACTCATAGAGCGTGGGGTCAACATTTCCCATCATAGTCCAACCCCTTGTCTGCCCAAGGAGAGAGAGCTCGCAGGCGCCTCCGCGTCGATTACTGGGCCTCAACTGTCCCCAGCTTATCCGCGCAATTCGGCTACCCTCTTTTAGGGGAGCCCTCCATGGCTATCCTGTGAGCGGGCTCAGCCGTTGGCTGATAGATCTCTCCCTGGTTTTCAGGAAGAGGAGAAGGACGCGCTTCGTGTCCTCTGGAGCAGCGATCCATCGCTCCTCCGATTGATGACCGCCGTTGGGCCATCTTTTAAGCGGGTCTTTTCAGAACTTTTCGGCTTTCTAAGGCCTAAGGCATCGGTCCTCACCTACTTAGTTCTTATCTCCTCCCCCAAATCTCGAGTGGTATTACCCGTGTGTTGTTGGGTGATAAGCCCAACCCTGCTTTTCTATCGCACCACCTCCCTTCTATATAGAATTGAGCGTTTCAAGAAAATTCATCAAGTGAAGCCAACCGGATGTTTGTCCACCCGCTTCCTCCTTTCTTATTCTATTATAGACCAAGACGGGGGTCATCAAATTGGGGTCTTACCGGACCCCTGGCGGTTTTGATAAAGGAAAAGGGGGAGCGGCTTTTACTTCAATCACTTCGCCTCGTTACCGTAGGAGCCGCTCCATAGTCCTGGATTTTCCTAATCCACACCTTAAACCCATCCAAAAGACCAGGCCTATTTTTTCCCTCATTTTTTATGTTTTTTTAGTAATGCGATATCTGACGATTTATCTCTGGCCAATAAAATAATAAACCAATAAATCACTAAAATAAACCACCAAGTATTGCATCACTAAAAAAAAGATTTAAAAGAACTGTATTTATCATTGCTTTATATTAGCATACCCCAAAAATTTTGTCAAGTGTTTTGGGAATATTTTGAGGATAAAATTTGTATTTTTGGCTAATGTTAGATAAGAAAAAGCATTAAGCAAAAGACATTGGATGTCCAGTTGGACATCCAATGTCTTAGCGAATAGACCCGTCCCACCGGCAAGAAATACCCCCAAGACTAAACAGATAATCCATGATTTTTTCTTTTAATTTTCCTTTATCAATGCTAAAATAAATAAAACATAAAGAAACAGAGAAATAAAGAAACTAAGAAATTGAGACAAAAAACTCCATTGGTCTCCATTCCCAACTTGTAAAGATGACAATGAATTACAATAAATTACTACAAGTTACAATAAGTTACCATAATACATTGAATCATCACTAACTGTAATTCCCACATCATAATTTAATATGAACAACATTTTATCTAATCTCAACCCAGAACAAAAAAAGGCCGTTATTCACGAAAAAGGCCCGTTATTAATAGTGGCTGGAGCCGGAACCGGAAAAACCACTGTCATTACTCGTCGTATCGCTTGGCTGATTGAACAAAAAAAAGCCAAAGCAGATGAAATTTTGGCGCTCACCTTTACGGACAAGGCCAGTGAAGAAATGGAGGAGCGGGTGGACAAGCTCTTGCCGTACGGCTATGTGGATCTTTGGATTTCCACTTTTCACAGTTTTTGCGAGCGAATTTTAAAAGCTCATGGTTTGGATATTGGGCTTTCTACTGATTTTAAACTTTTGACCCAGACAGACCAATGGCTTTTGATTCGGCAGAATTTAGAAAAATTTAAGCTTGATTATTATCGTCCTCTTGGCAATCCTACAAAATTTATTCAAGCTTTGATTACTCATTTTAGCCGCCTAAAAGATGAAGAGGTTTGGCCTGAAGAATATTTGGAGTATGCGGAAAAGTTGAGGTTAGATGCTGGCGCGAGGATAGAGGATGGGGGAGTTAAGGCTGTGAAAAAATCCGAAATCCGAAATCCGAAATCCGAAACAAATTCAAAATTGCAAATCTCAAATTTCAAAACTGACGACTCAAGAATCAAGCCTCAAGCAGTTCAAGCCTCAAGCGATGTTGGTGAAATCGTACGAATTGAAGAGGTCGCCGGCGCGTATCACACCTATCAGCAATTGCTTCACGAAAACAATTACCTTGATTTTGGAGATTTGATAAATTACACGCTCAAGCTTTTCCGCACGCGCAAGAATTTGCTTACCCAATTTCAAAAACAATTTAAGTATATTTTGGTTGATGAATTCCAGGATACTAATTGGGCTCAGTACGATCTGGTAAAATTATTAGCCGGCGAAAAGAAAAATATCACTGTTGTTGGCGATGATGACCAATGTTTACCTCCGGATTCTATTATTAAAACAAAAGATGGAAATAAAAAAATAAAAAATGTTAAAACTGGAGATCTAATAGTATCTGCAATTGGTCGGGGTCTTCTAAGCTATAAAAGAGTTTCCAAAGTCATTAAGAACAGAAAAAAGTCTAAGTTTATTACCTTTACTACAAAAAGCGGCCATAAAATAAGAGTAACCGATAACCATAAAATGTTTTGTTTAATACCCGCTATTGATGATCATAAATATCATTATGTTTATTTAATGAATCGGCAAGATTTAGGTTGGCGAATAGGTATTACCAACGACTTATCAACAAGATTAAGGCTAGAACGTTCAGCTGATAAAATAATTGCTATTAAATCCTGTAATGGCGAAGAAGAGGCAAGATATTATGAAATACTATATTCATTAAAATATAATATCCCCACTATTTGTTTTAAAGACAGAAAAGGAATAGTCGCTAAAAACAAATGGATAGCTAGGCTTTTTTATGAGATCAACACTGAAAATAACGTCAATCAATTGGCTAAAGATCTAAATATTGATATAACCGCCCATCATTATTGTTTAGATACGGTGAACCGCGGTGACAAAGTAAGATTAAAAATTAATCTAGAACTATGTTACAGAAAGTATAGAAGCAAATATGCTAAGGAAAATTATTTAGATAATCCTCAAGTTTCCCACATATTGTTTTTAGAGACTTCTGATAGTAGGTTAATAAACAAATTAAAAGCCAATAACTATAATCTTAGCAGCGGTCGAAAGGGTGGCTATCGGTTAAGGATTTGTAGCAAAAATTTTTCAAATATAGGAAGAGAAGCTATTAAATTAAAACAAATAACTGGCGGGATAATAGAGCAAAGTTTTAAATTAGGTAAAATTAATCGTCAAACACAAAAAGCATTAATAATTCCAGCAAAAAATGTTTTTGTGGGTCAATATTTGCCGATTATCTCTAATAATAGTATTGTTTATGATAGAGTTGTGAAGCGTGAGGAATCAAAGATTAAAAATACTGTAGTTTATGATTTAGAAATAGCGGATACACACAATTTTATTGCTGATAACGTGGTAGTGCACAATTCAATTTATAAGTTTCGAGGAGCCTCGCTTTCAAACATCTTGCAATTTGAAAAAGATTTTCCTGAAAGTTCAAAAGTTGTGCTCACTAAAAATTACCGTTCCTGTCAAAATATTTTGGATGTCAGTTATAAATTTATCCAGCTTAATAACCCAAATCGGTTGGAAGTGGCTCTCTCGGGTGGCTCGGGTCCCTTGAAGAGCTCGAGCCCAGTCGAGAGCTTGACCCGAACAGAAGGCGGGCAAACGTTTGCCCGCCCTCCAGGACGTGGTATTTCCAAAAAACTTCAATCCCAAACTGCTTGTCAGGGGGAAATCCAGCATCTCCATGCTCAAACATCCGAAGAGGAAGTTCAAACTGTAATAAAAAAAATTATTGATTTTAGAAACAAATCTGTAGGGGTTGATTGCAATCAACCCCTACCACAGGACGAGAAAACCACCTGGTCCGATTTCGCCATCCTCGTCCGCGCCAATTCAAGCGCCGATGCTTTTTGCCGGGGTTTGGCCCAAGCTCAAATTCCTTATCAATTTTTGGCCTCCAAGGGTTTATACACTAAACCCGTGATTATGGATGTTTTGGCTTATTTTAAACTTTTGGATAATTATCATGAAAGCGCAGCTTTGTACCGGATGTTAAACTCGCCAATATTTAAAATTTCTCCAGCTGACCAATCAAAACTCACTTATCAATCTTACAAAACCGCAGAGTCGCTTTACGAATGTTTACAAAAGATCGCGGCTATCCCTGGCATTAGCGAAGAGAGTGTTAAAAAAGCCAGCCGGCTATTGAGTTTTATTGAAAAACATTCTGATTTGGCCCGCGAAAAAAATATTGGCGAGCTTTATGTGACTGTTATTAAAGACTTGGGCTATGAGCAGTATCTGGTTGATAAAGACGACCAATGGGCGCACGAGCAATTGAATTATCTTAATCAATTCTATAAGCGGATTCAAAAATTTGAAGCCGGCAGTCTTGATCCTAAATTGCGGGATTTTATGCTTGAAATTAATTTAGAAATTGAGGCCGGGGAGCAGGGGAAATTAGCTTTTGATGTTGAGGCTGGTCCGGATATGGTAAAAATTATGACAATCCATGGCGCCAAGGGACTGGAATTCAAATATGTATTTATTGCTAATCTCGTTGATAAACGTTTTCCAACTATCCAAAGAGCCGACCCAATCCAGATTCCTGATGAGCTTGTTAAAGAGATTTTGCCCGAGGGCGACATTCACTTGGAAGAAGAACGGCGTCTTTTTTATGTCGCTATGACCCGCGCCAAACAAGGGTTATATTTTACCAGCGCTGACGATTATGGCGGAGCAAGAGTAAAAAAAATGTCGCGGTTTCTGTTTGAATTAGGGTTGGAAAAAAAATCAATTACCGTTCGGCCACGAGCTCAACTTTCGGTGAGCTCAAGTCGAATCCGCGGCCGAGTGGTCAATTATCAATTATCAATTATCAATAAGGATCAAAAATCAAATCCCCATACTACAAAATTCGAACCAACACAGTTTCATTTGCCAAACCATTTTAGCTACTCCCAACTCGCGGCTTTTAAAAAGTGCCCTCGGCAATACAAGTTTAATTTTATTTTGCATATCCCAGTCTACGGTAAAGCCCCGCTTTCTTTTGGTCGGACCATGCACACTACTTTGCAAAAGTTTTTCGCTCAAAATATGAATCAAAGCGGTCAAAATAGTTTGTTCGGAGACACACCGCCAATAGCGCAAAACGACACAAAGTTACCGCCGTTGTCAGATCTATTAAAATTATACGAAAAGGCCTGGATTGATGATTGGTACGAGTCAAAAACTCAAAAGCAAGAGTATAAAGAAAAAGGCAAAAAGATTCTTAAGGATTTTTACACGAAGATAGAAAAAAATCCGCCGGTGGTGGATGGTTTGGAAACCAATTTTAATTTGCGGATTGGCGACTATACTGTTCGGGGGCGGATTGACCGACTTGATAAAACAGGGGATGGGGTTGAGTTGATTGACTACAAAACTGGCAGTCCTAAAGAGAAGTTAATAAACGAAGACAAAGAACAGCTTTTAATTTATCAAATCGCCTGTGAAGAAGTGCTGGGTAAAAAGCCCTTGCAACTTACATATTGGTATCTTGAAGGCAATCAACCAGTGTCATTTTTGGGCGCAGACAAAGAAAAAGAAAAACTAAAAAAAGATATCCTTACTCAAATTGAGGGCATCAGAAAGTCAGATTTTAAAGCCGCGCCTGGCTGGCAGTGCAAGTTTTGCGATTTTCGGGAGATTTGCGAGGAAAGGGCGGAGTGATTCCTCTTGTCAGCCCTCTTTTAATTTGCTAAAATAAAATTAAAGATATGACCACAAAAACCAAAAAATTAGACAAATCATTCAAACCATTATTTTGGTCTTATGATTTTAATAAATTAGATTCTGAAAAAGACAAAAGAAGAATTATTATAAATACTGTTAATTATGGTAACTGGAAACATTGGCAATGGCTTTCTAATTCTTATGGGCAAAAGGAGTTAAAACAAGAGATTAAAAATACTCCTGCCAGCGAATTTCGATTTCCAGCCCTAAAATTAATTCGTTTACTATTAGGAATTAAAAAAATGAAATATGCATCTCGAAGCGATTACATCCAAGCAAAAAAGAATATTTGATAAGCTAAACAATTTTCCTGATTATTATTTAGCCGGCGGAACAGCCTTGGCTTTACAAATCGGCCATCGGATTTCTGTAGATTTTGATTTTTTTTCCAAAACTGACATTCCTAAAAAATTGTTGTCTAAAATTAAAAACGTTTTCTATGATATTAAAGTGACCGATATTTTAAATCACTCCGAGCAATTAACCGTTGATCTTGAAGGAATTAATCTCACTTTTGTTCGTTATCCCTTTCCGTTGATTTCTAAACTCAAAGAATATCAAGGCGTTAAAATGCTTCAGGTTCCGGAAATCGCGGTCACAAAATCTTACACCCTGGGACAACGAGCTACCTATAAAGATTATGTTGATTTATATTTTATCCTAAATGAGAATTTCTGCACTTTGTCGAGAATTATTAAGCTTGCTCAAAAAAAATATAAAGAAAATTTTGACCCAAGGTTATTTTTAGAGCAACTGGTTTATCTCGAAGATGTTAAAGATGTCGAAATCAAATTTTTACAAAAAAGGGCAACCAAAAAAGTACTTCAAAATTTTTTTGAACATATAATCAGTCAATACAAACTTTAAAAAAGAAACCAGAAATAGAGAAACCAGGAAACAAGAAATTAAGGGAAAGACATTGATGCTTAAACTCCTTAATTTCTTGTTTCTAGTTTCTTAGTTTCTAAAGAATTAAAGATGTCCATCAAAAATTATTTATCTTTAATGTTTCTGGCTACTGTTATTTGTTGGGTGGCCTTTGGCATGGTGTTAAATTATATTGACCCCCAGGAGGCAGGATTTGTTGGCTTCGCCCTTTTTTACATTAGCCTGCTTTTTTCTTTAACTGGTTTATTATCATTGGTTGGTCTTGTTTTCCGGAGCCGTTTTAGCAATGCGCCGGTATTCCAGCGAGTGCACGCTTCATTCCGACAAGCCATTTGGTTTTCTGGGTTAGTAGTTTTCTTATTATTTCTGCAAGGTTTAAAGGTGTTGGAATGGTGGAACATTGTGCTGTTTGTGTTATTTTTAGCTCTATTAGAATTCTTTTTTATTTCACACAGGAAAGTGTCATCTCGACCGAGTGAGGAATGAAATGACGAGCGAGCGGAGAGATCCCGCCGATTATCTGTGGACGTTTTTCTCGAGTGGCCGTGTCTACAGGATTTACTGCGGGATCCCTCGGCTTCGCTCGGGATGACATTAAAATGCCATGAAAAATTCTCTAGAACAACTCAAAAACAAAGCCCTTAAAGAAATCAGGTCTTCCGAGACCCATGATTCGCTTTTGAAATTAGAAAAAAGGTATCTGGGCCGTAAGGGCGAGGTCACCAAAGTTTTGCGCTCTTTAAAGGATATGACCGCGGATGAACGAAAAACTTTGGGAAAATTTGCCAATAAAGTTAAGCAGGAATTAACGGAGTCCCTGGAAGAAACAAAAGTCAGTTTACAAGAGATCGCTGGTGAGGTAATAAAAGGCGACTGGCTTGATGTTACTTTACCTTCAGAAAAAAAACTTGGGCATCTTCATCCTTTATCCCAGGTGCAATATGAGCTGGAAGATATTTTTAGCTCTATGGGTTTTATGGTTTTGGATGGTCCAGAGCTGGAAAGCGAATTTTATAATTTTGAAGCTTTAAATATTCCAAAAGATCATCCAGCCCGCGACATGCAGGATACTTTTTATATAAATTCGAAATCGGAAAATAGAAATTTGAGCTCAAAACAAAAATTAGTTTTAAGAACGCACACTTCAAACCTTCAAGTCCGGGCGATGCAAAAATATGGCGCTCCACTTCGCGCAATTTTTCCTGGCCGTGTTTTCCGCTGTGAGGCGACAGACGCCAGCCATGACACAACCTTCGATCAAGTTGAGGGACTGATGATTGATGAAAATATTTCAATTGCGAATTTTAAAGCGGTAGTTGAAACTTTCTTAAGCCAAATATTCAATCGCGAGGTTAAAACTCGCCTCCGTCCCGGTTATTTTCCTTTTGTAGAGCCCGGCTTTGAAGTGGATTTAAACTGCGAAATATGCGGTGGCAAAGGTTGCCGTGTTTGCAAAAATTCCGGCTGGGTGGAATTTATGGGCGCTGGCATGGTTCATCCGGTTGTTCTAAAAAACGGCAATATTGATTCCAAAAAATACACCGGCTTTGCCTTCGGCTTCGGCATCACCCGCTTAGTTATGATGAAATATAAGATTAATGATATCAGGTTGCTTTTGGGCGGCGATTTGAGATTTTTAAATCAATTTTAATTTTATGATCAATTTCAAAAAATTAACCGTCAAAAAGCAAGAGTTAGACAAATATCGTCCCTTGCCGCCGGAGCTGGAAAAGAATTTGGACGATTGGTTTCGGATTGAATTAACCTACACCAGCAATGCCATTGAAGGCAATACTTTAAGCCGGCAAGAAACCGCTCAAATCGTGGAAAAAGACATAACTGTTGAGGGCAAAACTTTAAGGGAGCATATAGAAGCCAAAAATACAGCGGAGGCGTATGATTTTATTAAAACTATAGTCAATAAAAAAAAGATTGCTGAAAACGATATCTTAGACATTCATCGAATAGTTCTACAAAAAATAGACGACCGTAACGCCGGAAAGTATCGCAATATCGCGGTGCGCATCGCCGGTTCTGAAGTAATTTTGCCAAACTCCATGAAAGTGCCGGAATTGATGGGCGAATTTGCGGCTTGGCTAAATCAGGCCAAAGAACACCCGGTTAAAATTGCCCTGGACGCGCATTTCAAGTTGGTTTCAATCCATCCTTTTACTGATGGCAATGGCCGCGCCGCTCGGTTATTGATGAATTTAGTTTTATTAATAAACGGTTATATTCCGATTTTTATCAAAAAAGAAGACCGAAGAAAATATATTTCTGCGATTGAAAAAGGTCAATTAACCGGCGATTTAGATGATTATTATGAATTTCTGTGTCTTGCCGAAGAAAAAGCCGTAGATATTTATTTAGATGCGGTAAAAAATAAAGTGAAATAATGACCATCGCCAATTTCATCAAAAAAAGGCCATATTTATTTTGGTCCACCAAAGATTATAAAAACCTCTCCGAAGCTGCGATTGTTGAGGCGGTTTTAAATTATGGCGATTTTGACGATGTTAAAAAAATGATCTCCATTTTAGGACTTAAAAAAACTGCGGCCATCTTCAGAAAAAAATCAAGTCAAAAAAGATGTAATTATCGTCCGGAAATAAAAAATTATTTCAAACTTTATTTCAACAAATATGCATAAAGAAATTTTAACAAAAGAGCAGGTAGAACTTCTGCCGTTAGTAAAATCATTTTCAAAAGATTTTGGTCTAGTTGGCGGCACAGCCATCGCTTTGCGCCTTGGCCACCGACATTCTATTGATTTTGATCTTTTTACGCTTAAAGAATTTGATAATTTTAAAATTAGAAGAAAGATTTCTAAGTTTGAAAAAATAGATCAAGTTATAAGAAACGAAACCGGCGAGTATACTTTGATTATTAACAAAGTCAGATTCACTTTTTTCCATTACCCGTTTAAAATCAACTTTTCTAAAAATTTTTCCGATGTCATAAAACTGCCCGATCTTTTAACCTTAGGGGCAATGAAGGCCTACGCTCTTGGCCGTCGGGCCAAATGGAAGGACTATGTTGATCTTTATTTTATCGCCAAAAAATATCGCGGCCTTGACCAAATTATCAAAAAATCTAAAAAAATATTTAGGCAAGAATTCAACGAAAAATTATTCCGCACTCAATTAGCTTATTTTAAAGATATTGATTATTCGGAGAAGGTGTCTTTTTTGCCCGACCTTGAAATAAGCGATGAAGTCATTAAAAAGAAATTGATTGAATTTAGTTTGAATAAAATTTAAACTCAAGAAAGTCATATGTTTTCTGAACACGACCAACTCCATCAAGAATACCAAGCCCTTGCCGAACGCAAGCAAGAGTTTGATTTAGAATTGGAAAAAGCCAAAACCAAAGCCGAAACCCCCAAAGAAGCTCAAGCCGCGCTTCAAAAAGCCAAAGAACTCCAAGCGGAGCTGGAGCAAAAAAGAGACGCTCTTCGAGAAAAACTTTGGCCTTTTGAAGCTTTGCCCCAGAAAGAATTACAAGAGCAATATGAGTCCCAAAAAGAAATGTTTGAAAAAGTCGGCATTTTGGAAAAGCTCTCAACCGGAAAACTGGGCATCAAAGCCATAGACAATCAAGAATACGCTTTTCCAAGCTATCAAGAGATAACTAAAAGAATAAGAGAAAACAAGGAAACCCTCAAAACCAAAACAGAACAGGGTTTTAACCAACTGCTTATTGTTCCTTTTGGCCTGAAGCTTGATGACTTGATAGAAAAATACAAGCAAGTTATACTAAAGCACTATAAAGAAGGCAAACTCTTCGCCACCAAGGAAAATACTCAAGACCCAGATGAACCCTTGGAACTTAACGAGAACCAACCGGTCTGGACCTGGGACAAATACCAAAACGCGGACACAAACGAGGACTTGGTCTATTTTCCCCAAGAATTCTCCGAAAACCACCAAGGAAAAATCAAAGAACAAATACTCAAGCAAACCAACCAGGGTTTTAACATTCTGCTTCTGGAAGACCTGCCCAATATACCAAGACAAGGCAAAGGCAAAGAAATCAAAGGCCGAAAACAATTAGAAGCCGGACTAACTCCAAATCAATATCTGGAAATATTACAAACAGACCCTAACCATCAAAATGAAACCGGAATGACGCCGGAAGAGCAAATCATCTGCGCTATCAAACATCTTGAACAAACCAACCAAGTCATAGACGACTATTCCGGCAAGGGTTCGGCATCTTATCAATTAGGCGCTTATTTTACCGCTGACGGCTATGTCCCGCGCGCCAACTGGTTCCGCGGCATTCGCCAGGCCATCTTGGCCAGGAACGCTCCCGGGCATTCCTATTCTGGCCATGGCGTTCGCGCCGGGGTGAGGGTTTAGATTTTGGGGTTTAATCTTTTATTTTTTCTTTTTCTTTGTCTTTAAACTTTGAAAATTTTTGGATTAAATTTTAAATTAAAATAACTATGAATTCAGAAAAATTATCGCCAGA
>JAHIMF010000043.1 GCA_018896645.1 Patescibacteria group bacterium
AGTCAGAGCCGGTACTAGTGTGGGCGCGAATTACTCTGAAGCCGACGATGCTGAATCAAAAAAAGATTTCCAGCATAAAATAGGAATCTGCAAAAAAGAATCCAGAGAAACCAAACATTGGTTAAGAATGACAGTTGTTATTCAGCCAGAGCTAAAAGATGAAGCCAGAAAACTCTGGCAAGAAGCTAAAGAACTAAACCTGATATTTAATTCAATTAACAATAAACTTAGAAATAGATAATTTAGAAATTGGGATTTGATTAGGTTAATTAGAAATTAGTAATTAGAAATTTTATGGATAACACTTTAACTCCGGACGAGCAGATCGCGATGGCAGGGCAATTAAGGCAGGCAAAGTCAGGCAAGGGCGAGGAAGAAAATAATGCTGAAACCGCGGAGCCGCGGAGCTTGCGTGAGAAAGTAATGCAGGCGCGGCGGGCAATGGATATTAAACAGAGAGCTAAAGATAAGATTAAGGAAAAAATTACGGAGCCGGCGAAGCAGGGAACGAATAGCGCTTTGCGCTGGGCATGGACTACGCTTATTCCGAGCTGGGGCTTGAGTTTGATTTACATAAATTTGCATGTGTTTTTAAAAATGGTTTTCGGGGAAAAATTATTTTGCAAATTAGGCCATGAGTGGATACCCAAGCAGATCAGCCAAGCCGGCGGCGGCGAAGCGGCTAAAACGGCCGGCAGGGCGTTTGGAATCGTGGAGGTGATGGGGCTGGTGATGCTGGATTTAATAGTTGGTTTTATTATATTCGGATTGTTGGCTTTCATTGTAATTTTAGCAGATATTATCGTTAATCCAATAAGCGCTATTTGGAGTTTTGCTTGGGATTGGGTTGGCAACGCGTTTAAGGCGATATTAGATATATAAAATGAAAATGAATTTAAAGATAAAGAAAAAAAGATATAGTTTTTGGGTTTTATTAGCGTTATTAGTGCTAAGCAGTTTTTTTGTTGGTAATTTTGCTAATGCAGGATTAAGTAATGCGGTATCAGGCATAGTTGGACATATTGTTCAATTCTTAGTTTGGATATTGGGAGGCATATTATTTGTTTTAATTTATATATTGGTTTGGATTGCTCAATATAATGATTTTATTCATTCAGGCGCGGTAACTATTGGTTGGGTGCTTGTTAGGGATTTGTGCAATATGTTTTTTATCCTGATTTTATTAGTTATCGCTTTTGCCACAATTTTAAGGATTGAAAACTATAATGTTAAGAAATTATTGCCGAAGCTGTTAATAATGGCGGTTTTGATTAATTTTTCTAAAACCATCTGCGGGCTTATTATTGATTTTGCCCAAGTGATAATGCTTACTTTTGTTAATGGGTTTAAGGATATGGGCAGCGCTAACCTAACATCAATGTTAGGAATAAAAGATATTTTAGCCATAAATGCTGATGCTCCAGATGTAAGTCTTTTAAGTATTGTGGGCTCGTACTTTTTAGCTTTGCTATATACAATTATTTCAGTAATTGTAGTTTTGGTTATTGTAGCGGTTTTAGTTATGAGAATAATTATGCTATGGGTGTATATAGTGCTTTCTCCTTTAGCTTTTTTATTATCAGCTTTTCCGGCGGGGCAAAAATATGCTTCGCAATGGTGGAGCGAGTTTTCTAAGCAGGTTGTGGTTGGTCCAATTTTAGCGTTTTTTATATGGCTGTCGTTTGTATCTATTGGCACTAATAATGCCGGTACTATCTTAAATACACCCAAGCCTGGTGATACTGGTAATACTACCAAGCTTTCTAGCCAACCAGTTGCAGGATTAGCTGAAGCAGGAACTCCGGATAATATGATTAAATTTATTATTTCTATCGGCATGTTAATTGGCGGGCTTATGGTAACCCAGCAGTTGGGCGGCGTGGTTGGGAGTATAGCGGGGAAAGGAATGGCGGCGATACAGAAGGGGAAGGGGTTGGCTTGGAAGGGGGCAAAAGCGCCTTTTAGAGGAGTCGCCGATGTAGGAGTCGGAGCTTTATCAAGATGGGATGGGTTAAAAAATACTTTAGCCAGAGTGGGAGGAAGTAAAGTGCCGCTCGTTAGGTCTCTTGCTACGCAAGCCCATGTGGGTTTAGGCGCCAGGCAAAGATTTCAAGAGGAAAAAGCGCAAAAATATATAAGCAATATTAACGATCCTAGAATTTTAGCAAGAATGGCAAACCAAACAGCTATCACGCCATGGCAAAGGGCGATGCAAAAGGTAGCTCGCAATAAAGTGCCCAGCACCATTAGTGATGTCGGAGATAGACAGAGACATTTGAATGAGATGAGCAGGGAAAATTTAGGAAAGTTGGGCGATGCAGAATGGCACGCTTTAGGAGCGAATAATGTAAATTTAACCGGTCGCGCTTTATCCTACATCCAAAAGAATTCTGATGAGAGAGGGGCGTATAATTATGGACATCAAACAGCGGGACGCGGCACTGGAAGTTATGCGATTGGAATTGACAGTAGAGGCAATAATTTAAACCCAGCACGCTCTCGTTTAGCTTACGGCAATTTACCAGGTCATAGAACAGGAGCAGCCGCAGCGTCGCCAATTCCAGCCGATCCAGATGAGAAAGCAAGACTTACGAGAACAGGTCGATATGCTAATAGATACAGGAAAGCAGAAGATGAAACAAAAGCAAGAGGCGCTGGTAATTTAAGCGTAGGCGAATTTGGCAGAGAACAAACTAACACCATGGCGGTTGATTTTGATAAGCTGAATTTAGAGTCATTAAAAGAATCGGCTGGCGAAAAATTTGAGGATATAAAAGGCGTCAATGTAACCAACTCGGAAACGATTAAACAGGTAGCCGATAAAATGGTTAGCGTTCTTAACAGTGAAATAAGTAAGCTAAAATTACAAGGCGTAAGTGGTAAAAAAGTAGATAATTTAGAAGCGGCTAAAGAGAGGTTTAAGGATCCGAGCAAGCTTGACAACATTAGCTTGGTGAATTCCAGCAGTCGCGGGTATAATTTAAGCGATTTAAAGAAAACGAAAATTCACGAAGAGTTCCATGGCTTCGGAATTAAAGATGAAGCGGATACTGAAAAATTAACTCAGCATACTATTGATACAAAGAGTTATTCAAAAGTCAGGAGTATGGCAAAATCGGGAAAGTCAGTGGATGAAATTATTAATTCCGAGAAAGCAGACGATGAAGAAGTGAATGAAAGCAGGGGGGCATCTGAAAATTTAAATAATAATCCTGCCACAGGCCCAATTATTAAAAATATAGTATCAGAATCAGCTGGAGTTTCGCCAGTATTTAAAGATTTGGTATATTTGGTTAGGTTATTGAACAAAACCATAATTGCCCAAACCAGCAGTTTGGGCAAAATGGGAAAAAATATAGCAGAAATGACAAATATTAATCCGGAAAAAACTACGCCCCTGGAAATAAGCGTTATATCTGAGAAAATAAAAAATTTAGATTAATTTATGAGCTATTACAATGATTGTTTAATAAAATTCAGTAAATTGCCAGATGAGATACGGAATAAAATTGGCAGCGTTGATGCCGTGGACAAGATAAATAAAATAGAAGCCGATTATAAAGTTGAGCTGAAGTTTTTGGTTATATTGGTGGCCATCGGAGATATTGAAATTAAATATATACCATTGTATTTGGAAAAGAAATTTCAGTTAAATAAGATAAAGGGCGAAGAAATAAAAGCAAAATTAGTGAAACATATTTTTAGTTTGATTGTAGATAAAAATTCTAAAACTGTTAGGGGAGCGGAAGAAAAAATCAAAGATATTTTTCAAAATAGATTAATTGAAACTCTGAATGGAGATGAGGAATTCAAAGAAGTTTTAAACGAGGAATTGGTTGCGCAATTTTTAAGCGGAGGGGAATTGAAGCAAGGCGAGCTATTAAAAGTTTTATTGGATAATCAAGAAAGAATTACTCATAAGAATTTTATTATTGATGGTCGGCCACATTCACCAAGTATTGCCAACTGGCTAAAAGATTTTATTAAGGTGAATGGAAGCGGAGTGTTTGATAATTTAGTTTTAACAGAGCATATAACTAATTCGGAAAATACTAAAATACTAGATGAGCAGGAAAAGATGCTGGTGAAAAGATTGTTTTTATTTTATCGTAATTTAAAGTTTTTTCCGGAAAGTATGGGCGATTTGCCGATGGAGCAATGGGAAATTATTCCAATTGAAAAAGAAAGCGAAGGAATGGCGAAGGCGCGGACCGTGAGCGGGCCGCCCGCAACTGCGGCTGAGGAAAAGATAGAAGAATTAAAACAAGAAGAGCAAAAGTACGGCAAAGGCGGGTTGGAAGAAAAAGCGATTGAAGAAGAAATTGAAAAAGAGAAAAAAATTGAGGAATTGCGCGCTATGGCCGGCCAATATCCTGAAGGCAGTTTGGAAAGGAAAGCGGTTGAGGAGGAGATGAGGAAATTGGAATTATGAATCATGAATCATGAATTATGCCTGCCCCTCTGCGCGCTTGCCCGCGGCAGGGGCCCGCGGCAGGGGAATAATGGGAAATGCAGGAAAATTAATATGTCTAATATAATTCCCGTAGAAAAAATTGAAAATAAAATATTGTTAATTAGAGGTTTGAAAGTTATGTTGGATCGG
>JAHIMF010000044.1 GCA_018896645.1 Patescibacteria group bacterium
AAACCGCAAACACAACCAAAAAAATTCAAGCCGTCAGGCAATAAAGCTGTCAGGCAAACTCAACCCACTCTCCGCATCATCCCTTTAGGCGGCTGCGAAGAAGTGGGCCGCAATATGACGATTTTTGAATATGGGAACGATATTATTATTATTGACATGGGCCTGCAATTCCCAGAAGAAGATATGCCCGGCATTGATTATATTATTCCAAATACCAAATATCTAAGGGGTAAAGAAAAAAACATTAAAGCAGTGATTTTTACCCATGGCCACCTGGACCATATTGGCGCGGCCCAGCTTTTGATTAGCCGTCTGGGCAACCCCTTAATGATCGGGGGCAAACTGACAATCGCGATGATTAAAGCCCGGCAGGAAGATTATCAAAAAGGCAGCGCTAAAAATCTGAAAACAAAATTTATCAACTCCGCCAATGAAATCTTAAGGTTGGGTGAGTTTAGAGTCGGTTTTTTTCCGGTCTCCCACAGCATTATTGATGCGGTTGGTATAATTTTAGCCACGCCCGTGGTCACAGTTGTTCATCCCGGCGATTGGAAATTTGAACACGACCCGATTGGCAAAAAAATCCATTATAAAGCTCTATCTAAATTAAAAAAACCCACCGTCCTTATGTTGGAAAGTTTGGGAGTTCATTATCTTAAAGAACCGGTATCAGAGAAAGAAATGTATAAAAATATTGAGCGCATTATTGCCCGCGCTTCCGGGCGAATTATCATCGGTACTTTCTCTTCTATGATAGAGCGCATCAAAGCAGTTTTGGAAATGGCCGAAAAATATGGCAAAAAAGTGGCGCTTGACGGGTTCAGCATGAAAACCAGCGTGGAGTTGGCAAAAAAATTGGGTTATATAAAAATTAATTTAAAAAATTTAATTGACATTAAAGAAATCAATAATTTACCGGATAATAAAGTCATTGTTATATGCACTGGCGCTCAAGGTGAAGAAAACGCGGTCATGGCCCGCATTGCCACCGGCGAACATCGCTTTATCAAATTTAAAAAACAAGACACGGTTATTTTCTCTTCTTCGGTAATCCCGGGCAACGAACGCACGGTCCAAAAACTCAAAGATTTAATTTATCGCCAAAGCGATAATGTTATTCATTCGGAAATTATGGATGTTCATGCTGGCGGTCATGCCACACCCGGTGATGTTCAAAAAATAATCCGCCAAATTAACCCTACTTACTTTATTCCGGTGTATGCCAATCATTACATGTTAAAAGAAGCCGCTAAATTGGCTCGTGAACTGGGGTATAATGATAAAAATATTTTTGTGCCTGATAATGGCTTAGTCATTGAATTCGGCCGCGGTACTGCCCGCAAGCTTGATCAAAAAATTGCCACTGATCCGGTTTTTGTGGATGGCTTGGGTGTTGGCGATGTTGGCAATGTTGTGCTTCGCGATCGCCAAGTGATGTCTCAAGACGGCATGCTGGTTGTTATTGTGGCTATTGACAGAAGCCGAAATTTAGTCAACAAGCCAGACATTATTTCCCGCGGCTTTGTCTACATGAAAAACTCTGAACAGTTAATGAGGGAAACTAAAGACAAAGTTTCTAAAATTGTTAATGGTTATACAAAAAGTCACAATATGGAAATAAACTGGTCGCCCTTGCGCGCTCGTATTCGGGATGAGGTTGGGCAA
Source organism: Patescibacteria group bacterium (assembly GCA_018896645.1). Taxonomy (NCBI): domain Bacteria; species Patescibacteria group bacterium. Next base: position 1,666 of record JAHIMF010000044.1, read on the forward strand.
TTTCTTTTTACTAAAACCGAGAGGCGACCGATGATACTGCCGGTTGTTATAGAAGTGTAACTAATCCAAGAAAAATTAAAAAAGGAGATGAATGATTATGTTCATTTTATTTATCAAGTTACAAAAAATTTCCCTAAACATGAATTATACGGAATAACCTCCCAAATTCGCCGAGCTGCTATGTTAATCATTCTAAACTATATTGAAGGTTATGCTAGAAAAAAACCGCTAGTTCGCTTAAATTTTCTAGAAATATCTTATGGGTCGCTTAAGGAATCAAAATATATATTGCACTTTTCTTTAATCGAAAAATATTTAAATATTGAAGATTACAAATTTGGCCTTAAATTAGCTGAAGAAATTGGTGCTATGCTCTGGAAGGAAGTTGAAAATTTAGACAAAGCCACTGATTCAAGAAAATAATAAAACAAAAAACAACTTGTTTTCTTGCTTTCTTGTTTTCTTGCTTTCTTCCTCTCACAATCATTTGCCACGAAATTATATTTAATCTCTAAATATGCCAAACTCCAACGCCAATCATACAATTTTTTCCGCAATGCAACCAACTGGTACTTTACACTTGGGAAACTACCTGGGTGCTCTAAAAAATTGGGTTGATTTGCAAAACTCTGGAAATTATAACTGCATTTTTAGTATTGTTGATTTGCACGCGATGACTATTGATTATGACCCCAAAAAAATGCCCAAGTATATCACCGATTTAGCTATAGATTACCTTGCTTGCGGAATTGATCCAGAAAAATCTTTAATATTTATCCAATCCCACATACCCGAGCATGCGGAACTTTGCTGGATTTTAAATTGCTTGACCCCAATAGCGGAGCTAGAACGGATGACACAATATAAAGACAAATCCAAACAACACAAGCATAATATTAATGCTGGCTTGTTTGATTACCCGGTGCTACAAGCCGCGGATATTTTATTATACAAAGCCGACACAGTGCCTGTTGGTGAAGACCAAGTCCAGCACGTTGAATTCTCCAGAATCGCAGCCCGCAAATTTAACAACAAATTCGGTAAAACATTTCCGGAGCCTAAAGCCCTGCTGACCAAATCCGCTCGTTTAATGAGCTTAGTTGAACCAACTAAAAAAATGAGTAAAAGTTATGGCGATAAACATTGCATTTTTCTAACTGACTCGCCAAAAGATATCAAGAAAAAAATCGCCAGCGCGGTCACCGACAGCGGCCCCTCCCCTGCGCGCCTGTCCCGAGCAACCTGTCCCGAGCCGAGTCAAGGGAAGTCGAGGGAAGGAGAGGGATCAAGGGTGGGGTCGTCACCTGGCGTCCAAAACCTCTTTGACATGTTAAAAATTTTTGCCCCGGTCAACGTCCACAAACAACTAATGGACCAACATAAAAATGGCGCGCTCAAGTATGTGGATTTAAAAACTACACTTACTGATGCCGTTATTAAACACCTTAAGCCAATTCAAGTGAAACGCAAAGAATTTGAACAAAACCGCGGACAAATTGGTGAGGTTTTAGTTGAAGGAGCAGAAAAAGCGCAAGAAATTGCAAAAAAAACAATGGGGGAAGTGAGAAAAAAAGTAGGGATAAGATAAAATTTACATTACTGCCACGCTTTACTATGAAAAAAGAAGTGAGACAAAAATTAACTCACTTCTTTTTTCTAATCCTTAATTATTCCAGGGGCACTGTCCCTATATTGGGGTGATAAATTAACTTAGGTGGATTGATTTATAGCTAAGATTACATTAAGATTAGTGAAACTATGGAGTTCAAGGTCTCAAAGTAGACCTTGAGACCTCCATTTCTAACTTTTAATGCAATC
>JAHIMF010000045.1 GCA_018896645.1 Patescibacteria group bacterium
AATTCCGGTAAATAACCAGTAGCCGCATTGACCTCTCCCAATGTTTGTACCAAAGAAAATTCTTCATCCGGAGCAATTAAAAGGCCATTTAATTTGTTTGCCCCCACCCCAATATTGTGCCTTCGATTTGTGGGACTACCAGAAAAATTTGATTCGCCCACGCCGAGCAAATCTTTAATGCCCAAATCATTAACATCTCCTATTGTTTGGCGGGGTTTAATTACTCTGCTTACTAGCCTTACTTCGTTCAATTCTCCGCTTTTTATAATTTCTTGCATTATTTTTTCGCAGCTATTTTCCATGTCTAATTTCAAACCGCCAGCGCCTGCTTGAAATTCTACTGCCTTTAATTCATCATCAGTTGAGGTTGAGAGGGTAAAAAGCGGTTCCTTAACTTCAATGTCAATTTCTTTCGCTATGTTTTCTAAAAAAGCAGTAGTTGAAGATTGGTTTATATTAATAATTAGATCATTTTCGTTTTTCAGGTCAAATTTTAACCAAGCCTCTATCTCTTTTTGTTTTATTTCCCAGGTTGCGTCTTCGTATTTTAAAATTAAAGAGCTGCCCTTAAATTTTTCCAAAATTTGCTCGGCTTTAGCCGCAAGAAGCAAGGTATCACCAGCTTTAATTTTTGGGTAATCAATTTTAAGTTTTAATTCAATTGGTTTATCAAAACCAAGGATGGCCGCCCGCCGCTCTAACTCTCTTAAAGCTCCATCATAATCAAAACTATTGCCATATTTTTCGGGTATGACCGAGACCTGATGGTTCTTTATTTCTAGCCGGGCGTCTTGGCCCGGGTTTTCCAGTTCAAAAAAATTTTGGCTAAGAATCTTTTTAAATTCCTCATTGTCAAGAGAATAATCAAGCGCAACTTCTTGTGGTTGAATCAAAAGCAGTAGCTGATATTTAACCTTATTTAAAAAATTTCCTTGCCGGCCTAATTGCCAAGCTTGGTTTAATGTTTGTTCTAAATCAAATCTTAAAATTTCTCGCGCTATGTCTGGATCTTCAGGAGCGATTAATATTGGCGTGATGCGAGTTTCTTTATAATTATCCCCGGTGTCAGCAACAAAAAGAATTCCCTCCCGGTTAATCTTATTTGTTAGGCGATGCAGAGCCTCTCGCGCTTCTTCGGGGGCATAACCGCCGAGATTCATCTTACCAATATAGACGCCGGGATAAATTTTTTGAGCATGGACTTGGTTATAAATAAAAATAGCACCAATGAGAAGAATGATTAAAGTAGAAAAAACACCGGCGATAACAAAAAACCATCTTTTCCAGACGTTTTTATTTTTTTTAACATCTTGAGAAACGTCTTTGGCAATATTCTGGATTTTTTCTAAAGGCGAGCTGGGCATAAAAATATATTATTACTGTAATGGCACATTACAATACCCCCTATAATAATTTTAACACCTTAACGTTGAAAAATCAAAAAAGGGTTGAGAATTTTCAACCCCCGCGCACGTCTTGGAAAATTTTTTTATGTTGATTTTTTTAAAATCTGATTAAGCAGATCTTTAACTATTTCTTCTCTGCCTCGCGCCTCCATTGCATCCGTACTTAAAAACAGCTTTATACCCATTCCTTCTTTTATATCAGCAGGCAAGTTTTCTCGCGGCCATATAATTTTTTGCTTATCATCGGTTTGGATAACCGCCTGCTCATTTTCAAAGCAATCAACCACACCCTTAATAAAAGGTCGATTGTCTGATTCAAAAGCATCATTATTTTTTTTATTGCTAAGATCATTTTTCATTGAATCTAAGCTCCCTTCTTAACTTTAACAATAACAGATTTTGATTTTCTGGCTTTTGGTATTATAATAGTCAAAACTCCATCCTTTAGGGCAGCATCAATTTTATCTGTCCTTACTTCTACTGGTAAAATAATTGAACGGGAGAAGCCGCCCCAGTAGCACTCTTGGTAAAAATAGTTATCTTCTTTGATTTTTTCTTCTTTTTGGCGCTGACCGCGAATTGTAATCATGTCATTTTGGATGGAGATGTCTATGTCCTCTGGCTTGACTCCGGCAATGGTTGATTTAATAACAATATTATTAGCGGTCTGATAAACATCAACAGAAAGCTGGCCTTCATATTCTTCATCCATCCACTCTTCTCCTTCCTCGTCGCTCTTCGGGGGTTCGGCCGGCCCTGGAGCCGCTTGAACCGGCCCTACTGGTTCTATGTTATCTTCAATCTCCACAGGCTGCGGCTCGGGTGTGTTTTGTGACTGTTGTGGTTGTTGTGGTTGCTCGTACCCCTCTGTTTCCGATTCAACACCCGTTAGTTTTTTCCAAAAAGATTTTCTCCTTTTTATGTCACTAGGATTAGCTTGTGGCATATTATTGTCCCTTTATAGCTTTCTACCCCCGCATAGAAAGAGGCAGAGAATTAAAAATTACCATTACCATAGTATAAACTAAATTAAATGAAGAGTCAAATACAATCTTGACTTTACTATAATTTTGAGCTATTATATAGCCATAATAAACTAATTGATTTGTAGATTTGCACAGTAGAAATTTAGAAATTATGCTCGGCCTTGCCTCGCGAAATTAAGAAATCAAGGAGAAATTTTTCCCTTAATTTCTATATTTCTTAATTTTTTTATTTCTCGTATGCCGCCTTCGTCTAGTGGTTAGGACATCAGGTTTTCATCCTGGCAACAGGGGTTCGATTCCCCTAGGCGGTACCAAAGCAACCCTAAAACTAAGTTTGTTCATTGATTTTTTATCAAAGATAATATAAAACTTAAACATGCATAACTGGTCAGTTGATATCAAACAACTAAAAAAAGATAAAAACCAATATGCAATCTGGCGATTAGAGCAATTGGTTAATTTTGGTTTAGGCAAAGATAAATTAAAGCGAAGCGAACTCATAAAGTATTGGCCCAAACTTCATCTTGACCCGCAAAAAAAGAAATATCTTGCTTTTCTTCTATGGCCGCAAAAACAATCTTAACTAACAATCAAAGAAAAATTTTAGAAATAATCAGTCAAGATAATTCTTTGACTGAAAATTTTTATTTAACTGGCGGCACCGCACTGGCCGAATTTTATTTAGGCCACCGCTTATCAGAAGATTTAGACTTTTTTAGCGAAAAAGAATTTGATTCGTCTACTATCGCTGTATTTTGGCAAAAGCATCAGAAATCGTTGGGCATTAAAAAAGTCGCTTATGAACAAAGTTTTAATCGCCAGCTTTTTTTTCTAAAATTAAAAAACGAGACAATAAAAACAGAGTTCACTTATTTTCCCTTCCCTCGCGTTGAGAAAAAAAAGAAAATTAACAAATTAGACATTGACAGCTTAACAGACATTGCGGTTAATAAAATTTTTACGATTTATCAAAAGCCGCGAGCGCGTGATTTTGTTGACTTGTATTTTATCTGTTCTAAACAAGGATGGAATATTGATGATTTGGCAAGAACGGCTAAAAGCAAATTTGATTGGCATATTGATCCTCTACTTCTAGGCTCGCAATTTTTGCAGGCAACAACTGTGAAAGATTTTCCGCGAATGATAATTAAAACAGCCAATAAGGATTGGCAAGATTTTTTTAAAAAACAAGCGGAGATGATTGGTAAGACAAAAGTCATGAAAGATTAAATTATTTTATTTATGCTAATTTTAGGTATCGAAACATCCTGCGACGAAACAGCAGCCGCGTTAGTTAGATTTGACCGCGGTCGTTTTGATATTATATCAAACATCGTTTCTTCGCAAGTTAAAATCCACTCCAAATATGGGGGCATTGTGCCAGAAGTGGCGGCGAGGAATCACGTTGTTAACATAATTCCTGTCGTTGAACAAGCTCTTGAGGAATTTAAGGGCGAGGTGACTATAAAAAGGTTGAAAGAAACAAGACCTTCGGCAAGCTCCCATTCGGGCCTGAGGGCCTCAGGGCCTCGAACGGCAGGTTCTGTCGAAAACAAGAAACAAGAAACAAAGGGCGCGAATGACTTAATTGACGCTATTGCGGTGACTAATGGACCTGGACTGATTACTTCACTTTTAGTGGGCGTTGAGACGGCGAAGGCATTGGCGTACGCGTGGGACAAGCCATTGATTGCAATCAATCATTTAGAGGGACATATTTATTCTGTGATGAAAATACGAGATTATGAAAATATGAAAATAAACGACTTTAATTTTCCGGCACTGGCGCTGATTGTGAGCGGAGGGCATACGCAGTTGGTTTTGATGACGGATTATGGGAGATATAGAATAATTGGCGAGACGCGTGATGATGCGGCTGGGGAGGCGTTTGATAAAGTGGCGAAGTTACTTGGGCTTGGATATCCAGGAGGACCAGTTATCGCGGTTAAGGCAGATGAGTGTCAAAAAATTGGAAACAAGAAACAAGATCTTCGGCAAGCTCAGATTCTATCGAAAACAAGAAACAAGGATACAAAAAAACTCCAAATTACAAGCTCCAAATATCAAATAAATTTACCTCGTCCGATGATTGACTCAAAGGATTTTGATTTTTCGTTTTCGGGATTGAAAACAGCGGTGCTTTATGAAACAAGAAACAAGAAACAAGAAATAAGAAATAAGAAACTAGGAAAAAAGTATATCTCTAAAATGTGCGCTGAATTTCAGCAGGCGGTGATTGATGTGCTTACCGCAAAAACGCTAAAGGCCGCAAAAAAGTATAAGGTAAAAAATGTTATTCTTGCTGGCGGGGTATCGGCGAACAAAAGTTTAAGAGAAAGGTTTAAAAAAGAGTTTGGAAATAAGCTACTCTTGCCGGGCCCAGGACTTTCTACTGATAATGCGGTTATGATCGCTATGGCCGGAGTTCGTCATTTCCGAGAGAGAAATTTTATTGAGCTAAATAAAATAAAAGTGGATCCAAACTTAACTTTATAAATTGTCACTAGTCACTGGTCACTAGCAACTAGGGTTTTGTTGGATTGCGTTTTAAAACGACCCCCAGTGACCAGTGACTATTGACCAGTGACCACGCTATGAAAAAAATAATTACAAAATCAGCACTAGAAACTATGAAACTTGGCGAGAAATTGGCCAACCGTTTTAGGGGCGGCGAGACGATTGCGCTGACTGGGGATTTAGGGACCGGAAAGACGACTTTGATTAAGGGAATTGCCAAGGGACTGGGGGTTAAAAAAAATATTACAAGCCCCACCTTTGTGCTAATGAAAACATATGACACGGATGGACACGGATATAAAACGGATAGCCACGGATCACGGATACGACAACTGTGTCACGCTGACGCTTACAGAATTAATAATGGACAAGAGTTAAAAGATATTGGAATAATGGAATATATTGATGACCCAAGAACTTTGACTATTATTGAGTGGGCGGAAAAGGTGAAGGAAATCTTGCCCCTTTCGACTCGCTCTGCCTCTTCGGCCTTGAGCTCAGAGCCGAAAGGTCGCTCAAGGTCTCACTTGCGTTCGATGATAATTTGGATTAAGATGGGGTATGGGAAAAAAGAAAATGAGAGAGAAATTGAGGTAATTAGTCCTTCAATAGATTAAGGATAAGTAATTTGACTATGCTAGTGTAAAATGCCACACTAATTGGTGTAAAGCTTAACACTTACTAAAAATGATTCTTAACACTAAATCAAAATTGACAAAAAAGCTTCTAGGATATTTCTTTCTTAATCCTGATGCTCGGCTTTATGTTAATGAAATTGCGAGAAAACTTTCGCTTGACCGAGGTAATTTGATAAAAAAGTTGAGAGAAATAGAGAAAGAGGGAATTTTCAATTCTGAATTTCAAGGAAATCAAAGATATTATTTTCTTAACAAAAAATACCTCCTTTATAAAGAGATTCAGAAACTATTTTTAAAAACTCAAGGAATTGAGCGAGAATTAAAAGATGGCCTATGTGAAATTAAGGACATCAAGGAGGCATATCTTTTTGGTTCTTACGTTAAGAATAAAATGGATGCCAATAGT
>JAHIMF010000046.1 GCA_018896645.1 Patescibacteria group bacterium
AAGCCTTCAGTATTCCATTTACTGAAGGCTGTTTTTATTATCCGACTATTTGGCCAGCAACACTCGTTTGATATCGCTGACTAAAACGATTACGCTCAAAAAACCCGAGCTCCCCCTTCTTACACAAAAACCTCATTGGCTTTTTTATACAACTGCGCCAGCTCCCTCACTATTAGATTATCTAAGCGCTCCTGCAAAATCTTTAAAACCTCGCCATAATACCAAAGCTTTTTTTCTTTGGGCGCATTGAATTTTTCCCAAAGAGCCTCGCCTTGCTCTTGGTATTCCCTAATCAGTGAAGATAGATTGTGGATTTTATCAGCCGCGCAAATCAACAAAGCTGGCTCGCTATCATCTTGGAGATTTCTTAAATAACTCTCTTTTCTGGGTTGCCAACTATCTCTGGGATCCGGACCCTTTTCTTCCTGTTCAGTTACTTCTTGAACAATTCTTGCTATTTGCGGACCAAAATCTTTTTCCAGTTCTTCTGGAGTATAATCCGTATCTTCCAATATGTCGTGCAACAAAGCCGCGGCTCGCGTATCATCATCACCCCCAAATCGAGCCACCAATTCCTCAACCTCAATCGGGTGGCTAATAAAAGGCATTGGGGTATCAGTTTTTCGGAACTGACCTTCGTGTTTCGCTTGAGCCATTTTTAAGGCCTTCTCTACTATTGGCGGTAATTCTTCTGCTGTTTGAGAAGATTCAAAATCTTGGTCAGACGGCCTTTTTTGTTCTCTTATTGTCATAATGTCCCTCTCTCAAATTTAGTCAATTAGATTACATTTCAATTATACCACGAAAAATAAAAAACCACCTCAACGTACAGGGGTGGTCTGGGCCAAGGCCCTACTCTTTCATCTTTTGCGCATAGCGCTCAATTGCTGAAACAAATAGCGAATCTCGGTTGTAAGCTCGGAGACTCCCCTGTTGGTCGCGCTGCCAACCGCGTTTAGCTAAAAAATTAGCCATGCTATGGACAGCGTCTTTTAAATTGAAAAGGTCAATTTTCTTATCACCATCTCCGTCCACAGCCAATTCCCAATAACTCGTCGGCATGAACTGGGGAATACCGAGAGCCCCGGCATAGGACGAGTTAATTGCCAAGGGGTCCCAGTTCTGCTGGCAACACATCTTTAAAAAAGCAATTAACTCTTTGGTAGCCCATCCGACCCGGGCCTCACCATAGCGCACCAGACTCACAAAAACCCCAAAAACCTGATAAGAACCTTGATTTTCTCCGAAACAACTCTCTATCCTTAACAAAGCAACCAAGATTTCTTTTTCCACGCCAAATTTTGCTTCCACTTCAGCCAAAAGCGCCTGGTTCTGACGGATAAAATCTTTGCCCAAACCAATTGACTTTTCCGTAAAAAATGGTTTGTAAGGATCATCTTTTCGCTTTCTGGCGGCCTCAAACTTTTGGTATATGTAGGGATAAAATTTCACTGAAGAATCCGAGAGCAAGGCAACCATACTGCCTCTGGAAAACCCTTCCTTCTCCAGGTCGCGCAAAAGCTTATCCTGTTTTTGGTCCTCCCAGTCCTGCGCCCGCTCCGCCGAATCGAGCCGAGCCCAGCTGGCCGGCGCCAGCAAAAGCAAACAAAAGAACAAACCTAAGGTTTTCATTTTGACCTCCTTTTAGGTAGGCGTAATTGTCAAAGTAGCATCAAATAATAATAGCAGATTTTTCAAAAATGTCAATAATATATAAGGAGAAAAAAATAAGGTAATCAAAATGTCAATGACAATCAAGATTACCTCATCAGTCCTTGACTGTGACTGTGTCTTGGATATAAACGCGAATGCTTTTACCGGCTTCATCTCTTAAGATAAAATAAAGGTTCCCTACCCAGCCGGAAGCATCAGCCACTTTTATTGTTTCGTCAACATTGTTTCCAAACTTGTTTTCTTGAAACACCCAGACGGTCTTCCCAACCAAAGCCTGAATCTCTTCTGCAGTCATCTCAAGGGCAAGCATTTTTTCCTCCTTGTTTTTTGGGCCTCCAATATTGGCTATTTTTTTACTCTATCACGCTCCCCTATTTTTTGCAAAAAGAATCTTTCAGGGTTTACCCGGTACCATATTAGGTTCAGAGTTTAAAAACACAAAAATCACCGCACATGGAACAATATTTCTTGGTCTTAAGTTTAGGGTTTTTTCGGCATTCCTGCTCTCTTAGCTGGCCAAATTTTTGCGGGTCAAGCGCGTATTTTAACATTGCCTGCCAATCAACTCTTTGCCTGGCTTGAGCCATCCTGCGATCTCTTGAAATAGCTTGTTTGTTGCCTTTGGCAATATCAACAATATGAGCCGCTAATTTGGTAACCACCACCCCATCGCGGACATCTTGGCTGTCGGGCAAGCCAACGTGCTCTTTAGGCGTTACATAACAAAGAAAATCAGCGCCGTTGAGGCCAGCCAAGGCCCCGCCAATAGCGCCGGCAATGTGGTCATAGCCTAGCGGCAATGTCTGTGGGCAAGGGTCCCAGCACATAAAACGGAGCGCCAAGGCAATATTTTTTTTCTAATCTGACATTTTTCTCTATCTCGTTTAGGGGTATATGGCCCGGACCTTCAATCATCACTTGCACTCCAAATCCTCGAGCTTGTTTTGCTATTTGGCCTAAAATTTTCAGCTCCTGAATCTGGGCTTGGTCCGTGGCATCGGCCAGACAGCCGGGCCGCAAGCCATCGCCCAAACTTAAAGTGATATCATATTGTTTAACAATTTTAAGAATCTCTCCAAACCCCTGATAAAGAAAATTCTCTTTTTTGTGATATCTCATCCAAGCCAGTAAAAAACTGCCGCCCCGGCTCACACACTTCATCAGCCTTTTCTGCACCAGGGGCAACGCCGCTCTGGTAACCCCAGCGTGAACCGTAACAAAATCAACGCCCTCCCGGGCTTGTTTTTCCAGAACTTGCAGATAAATATCCAAGTTCATTTTTTTTATTTGACCCGCTTCCAAAACGGCTTGGTAAATTGGCACCGTGCCCAGAGGAAGCCGGCATTTTCTGATTATTGCCTGGCGAATCTTGTCAGCATTGCGGCTAATGCTTAGATCCATTATGGTATCAGCCCCGGCCTTGACAGCAATATCTAACTTTTTAAGCTCGGTCTTTAAGTTTGATTTAGTTGGCGAAGTGCCGATATTAGCATTAACTTTTACGCGCAAACCCAAACCAATGCCCAGGGGTTTTAAATGCTGGTGATTAGGGTTAGCCAAAATCACTATTAAACCCTTGGCAATTCTTTTTTTTAGCAAACCAACTGGGACATCCTCGGCTTTGGCCACGACCCTCATTTCCGGGGTAATTTTATTTTTTAGAGCGGCCTGAATTTGAGTCATTTTGGAAAAAATTAAAATATTATACCTTAAGTTTAACCTTATTTCCCTCAAAAAGCAATTTTATGTAAAACTCCAGACACCCAGCTCCAGACACCGAGTGTCCTCTTGGACACTCGGTGTCTTTGTCTTAGTCTTTCCAATATAAAAAACCCAAGTGAAAACTCGAGTTTTATGTCACAAATAGAGAGTTAGAAAGCAGTATTTTTAAGGCCCAGTCTTATGCACTAATGCTTCCAGCAAATTTTTAACCTCAACTTGAGCTTGGATTTCGTTACCGCTATTAACGAATTTATTCCACTGGCTCAAAATCTCTTCATCATCTAAATTTCTGACTGCGTTTTCTAAGTTTAACCGGGTTTCAAAATCAATCTCTGTTTCGGCTTTAAGCACTTTTTCTATAAATAATTTCGTGAAATCTAAAACTTTTTCATTAGTTTCAATGGCTTGGACTGTTAGTTCAGTTTGACGCAGGATTTTTTGGATAGAAACATATTTATAACCAAAAAAAAATATTGCTGGCTAATAAAACTAAAACTAAAATAATCCAAAATAAATTGGAAATGGCAATGGGGCGATTTAGAGGATTATTTTGGTCGAGCATTTGTAGTTAAGAATTTAGAATTAAGAAGCGTAAAAAATAGTGTCATTGCGAGCGACTCACTGTCTGTGCCAAGTAATACTGGCCAGGGCAATGAAGAGTAAGATAGGCTTGTAGGGATGTGGGGAGCGAAGCAATCCCGTTGATTACCTGTGGACATTGTTACTCTCCCCTGTCTACAGGTCATCAACGGGATTGCCGCACTCTTTTTTGCTCCTGTCGTGAACATTGCTGGTCTTTTATCCTGGTCTGTCTCGCGCGGCATATCCTACTGTCGCTCGCAATGACACTGATTGCTATGCCGCTCGCAATGACAGGGGGGAATAGGGCTCGCAATGACAGAGTTTTTTTTACAGCTGGGTCAATGATTGGCTTTTGCTTCTTAGCCGCTTCTTAATTTTTACTTCTTAATTCTCTCCCGCAACTTATCTCTATAAAAATTATACAACAAAAGCAAAACAACTACAACCAGCAATATCACTTTCCAATCAATCGCCTTAAGCCAAGCGTGTTTAGTTTTAAGCTCAATATTGGTATGAATTCCCGCGCCTTGTTTAACTTGAAGCGGCTTGCCTTCGTAATCTTCGTAGCCCGGCGCTTCAATGTTCAAATAATACGAGCCTTCCGGCACGAGAAAAGAATATTTGCCCGTGTTATTGGTAATCTGCGGATTTTCCTGCTGGAATTCGCTGGCCGGCCATTCTTCATATTTTTTGCTTTGGGGATTAAGCCAAAAAAGAGAAATTATCGCGCCAGGAATTCTGGTTTCTTTGTCGCCTAATTTCTCATAAACATAGCCTTCCGGATCAATCACGGTAATCAATCTAATCTCTTTGGTTCCTAAATTAATGTCTTGATAATCTAGCAAAGTAATAATCTCATATTCGCCGGCAACTACTGGGGCGGCGATTTCCGCGGTATAAATGCCGTCCCCGTCTTTATCCGTATATTCAAATTCTTGAAGCGCTAACCGAGTTTCCAACTGCGATTCCGCGCTAACGCCCAAAACCAGGGGTCTTGCCAGTTCACTGCCTTCTAAAGCAATGTATTGCGTAGGCGGAGGCGCTTGAGCCAAAACCGGTTTAGCAAAAATGCTTTGCGATAAAACATCAGCCAAACTAAGTTCCGGAAAAGCCGGAATCAGAGACATATCCACTGCTGTTAAAACTAAATAACCTTTGATTTCCTTAACCGGCGCTTCTGGTTTAATTATCAATTTTAACGGCTGCCCAGAAATAGTGGTGATTTTCTGCGAAGTTTGGCCCTGCTCATTGATTGTTAAATCAATGTCTAAGTCAATTGTCTCGTTGCCAGTTTTAGCAAAAACGATTTCCGTGGGAATTTCCTCTTTCAAACTCGCGGATAATTTTGCAAGCGGCACACCCTTGGGCAAGGTAAACCCGGCTCTTCCCAAGTCTAATTGCGGCAAATCAAGCAGTTTAGTCAAGCACGGCAAAGTTAATTTAGCGGTTTTTAATTTTTCTAAATCAGTAAATTTAGTAATCCCGAGTTTAGCAAAAGTTTGGCTTAGATTAGGAAATTTCTGGGCCAAGGTTCTTACTTCTTCCGGCAAGGGTTCAAGCACAAACTGCTTAATCCCGGACTCGGGCAAAAGTGACCAATCCCCTCGCATTGCTTGAGGCGCTTGCTTGGGCAAAGTCTGCTCAAACGGCTTTTCTTCGGGCTCCTCCTGTTTAGGCTCGGGTTTTAGAAAATCTGGAATGATTTTGGAAACTGCCTCGCCCACCCGCTGAATCACCGGCTTTTTAACGACTTTTTCTTTAACAACTTCTGGTTCAGGTTCAACTTGGCTTTGTTCCGGCGGAGCTTCTGGCTGGGCCCCTTCTTTGGGTGGTGTTGAGGGTGGAGCAATTTTTTGATAAGCAATAGAATCAGAAACTAATTGGGATGGCTGGCCGTATTGGGTGTAAAATTTAACATAAACCGTGTACGCGCCTTCAAGGCACTCGGCTCGGCCTTCGCAAAGGTTCCAGAAATAAGAGGAGGAAAAAGCAATTTGCCCGGTTGAGCCCGGCATCTGGTTTAAATCGGAAAAATTAGAAATTGCCATCTTGGCAACATCAGCACCGGCATAAAAATTTAAAGTAACAAGGGGGCTTAAAGTAATGCCAGTGCCATTATTGATCATCACCTTTAACTCGCCGGAAGGGTTTTCCGGGCTGGAGGCAGACGTTGAAGGCGGATTAGAAGAGCCGGACGGAGCGCCGCCGCCGCTTGCTGGGTCTGTTTCATCAGTATCAGTTAAAGAACTGCAGCCCGGGTCAGCCGGATAATCAGTTAACCCGTCGCCGTCATCATCGCTGGAATTGTTGCAAGCTGGTCAGGCGCTTTGGGGGCGCCAGTCCGTATTAACTTTATAATCAACCGTTGCGCAGGAATCAGTCGTGGCGCAGTTAAAAATAATCCAACCCACATTTTCGCCCCAGGCATAGCCGGAAAAATTTCCACTTGAATCAATTGAAACTCCGCCATAAGTTGGATTGAACTGGAGCCAGCCCGCGTTCTCGGTCCAAGCATAGCCGGTTAAGGCGCCAGCGCCGTCATTAGAGATGCTGTAATCCACGGTGGCGCAGGAATTATCATTTGAACAATTTAGCGAAACCCAGCCGATGTTCTCGCCCCAGGCATAGCCGGTTAGGGCCGAATCTGTAATCTGCACATTGCCCTCGGTTGTTCCAAAATCCAGCCAGCCAAGATTCTCGGTCCAGGCGTATTTGTTGGTGGAATCAATGGTGCCGCTGGTATTGGAAGCCGAGGCAAAAACCGGGAAAAGTAAAATTCCTAAAGCTAAAATAATAATTGTTATTGGTTTTATTTTCATTTGATAATGTTTAGCTAAACTAAGCCACTGCCAAATTGGCTTCCATAACTTTTAACCTGCCTGGAGACGAAAACCACTCGCGTCGGGGTTTACAAACTTCAAGTCGCCGCCATTGATTCTGTGAAAGAACTGATATTACTAAGGTTTGTTTTTTGATGAAGTTCATAGAACGTGAAGTTAGAAATCAGTATTTCGCTTTTTTGATTTCTTTCTGGGTATCTTTGAGATGCTTATCGGTCAGGTTTTTCAATTTTTCAAAATCATTTTTATAATAAACATCAGTATCAAACCTGCCGGCAAAATCAAATCTCCGGCCAGCGGCAATTTCCTTTGCCCGCGCAGCATAGGCATAATGAATAAATTTATCCGCATTATCTTTGTCGCCTAATGCAGAGCGCCGCTCCGCCCCTGCCGCCGGGCGTAGAGAGCTTGAGGTGAATAAAAATAACGGTTCTTTGCAGGATCCTTTACGCAGGTATTATAGATATTTTTTTATAATCTTCTTATAGTTCTTGCAGAAATCCTCAATGAACGGCTGGTCAGGAAAAAAGTTTTTCAAATCATAAGAAAGTTTTTTTGACGTCACGGCTTTTTCAATTCTTTCTTTCAATTTTTCCTTCAGCTCTTCTTTGTTGGAAACACCAATCAATCTTTTAAGATTTTTATAATCCGGTTCTACCTTTTTTTGAAAATACCAATAAATGTCGTAAAAATCCCTTCCCTTAATGTTAATCTTATTTTCTTGCCCCTTAAGCCATTGCCGGCTAAAAATAGCATAGATTTTTCCGGTCATCAGAAATTTTAAAGAATAATTTTTAGTCAGAAAATTAAAACCATATTGAGAAACCGGAATTAGTTCTGTTTCTGAATTTTGGAACGCGGTCCTACTCGGCTCAAGTTTAACATATAGCCAATCGCTTTCGCCGGCCCCGGCCAAACCGAGCTCTTTTAAAAGAGAAAATTTTAAGTATACCCTGGTTTTTCCCTGACATTTTACAGCGATTTTCAGCAAATAATTTTTTAAGAAAAACTTCTCCAAATCTTTGGCTAATTTTTCTAATTTTAGCTTTTGATAATCTTTTGGCAATAAATCAAAATCTAAATCTTCTGAAAGGCGCGGAGCGCCATAGCAAATTCTTAAACAAGAACCGCCAGTAAAAACAAGCCGTTTATAATTCGGATTATTGTAAATGAACTGCAAAACCGGGTATTGCAAATATTCCTTTAAAAAATTGCGAATCACAAAATCGGGCACGCCAGCCATTTTTTTCTCCGCCGTTAAGTTTTTCATAATTTGTTTAAGCATAATAAAGCTTTTTTATTGCTTCAAAAGCTTCTTTAACCTTGCGGCTCGGCGTGAATTTTAAAAACGAAACGGCCTTTTGAAATTCCTTTCGGCTGATATTTTCCCAATTTAAACGCAAACTTTCTATTGCCTCTTTGGTTATCGCCTTATTTTTTAAAAACCTCAAATAGATATAATCAAACAGAGCTTTTTCTTTGGAGGCCTCGAATATTGGAGCGTCAATAAAATATCTTGTCCGATAACCGCAAAAAAGATTGGGAGTGATTGAATAATAACGAAAAATGCCAAGCTTGTTGGAAATTTCCCGTGTTGACTTGGAAGAAATTAAGGTTAAGACTCGAATCGGTTCGCTTAAAATTTGGTATTTATCTAAGACATATTCCAGGGAAAGATAGGCGGGCGTGACTAAAACAACGGCTAAATATTCAAGATACAGCTCTTTTTGCCTTTCTTTCTCAAAGCGGTCTTTTAGGACATAGGTTCCTTTTTTTAACTGGATAAGTTCGCCGTTTTTCAGCCAATACTTGATATTTTCATTTAAAGCATCTTCATTCGGTTCTAAATCCCGCAGTGTTTCTTTTTTAAAAATCAGCAATTTTTTTGAAGTAATTTTTAGCTTTGACAGTTCCATAACATTGTTTAGTAATTAGTATATTAATTATACCAATTCTGGAATAGATGTCAACGCCAGTCCGCCGCTATTTAAGAATAAATCCTCTCCAGACACCGAGCGTCCAAGAGAACACTGGGTGTCTTTGTCTTATATTATACCACAAACCAATCTAAAACCCAAGCAGCCGGAAAATTTGAGAGAGATGAGGATTAGTTTCACTGCCCGTTTCTGTTTATCTTGTTGGCTGCGAAGCAGACCAGCGAGACCAGCCGCCGATCATTCGGCCGATTTCCTCCATTTCCCTTTGCGCTTGGCTGAATTTTTTGGAAGTGATAAGACCAATTTCATAAGCCAAACGAAAACGAATTTTGAATTTGTCAAAAAGCTGGCTGATTTTTTCAATGCCTTCTCCTTTCTCGCTATCCGGCAAGGAATTGGTTTTAATAATCTCGTCTAATATCTGCCAAATTATTTGCTGTAATTCGGCGCCCAAATTACCATTATGCGTATCGGCACATATCGGCTCCAGGTATAACCTGGAGCCATCGGGGGGGGTATACCTAACTGACCAGCGATGGCTAAACATCTGTTCCTATCAGCCATTTATAAACAGGTTTTATTATCAGCTTTTTCTTGTCTATTTTTATAATGTCTTCTTCATTCAAGGTAAGAATAAGACCTTGCTTTAATTTAAACTCATCCATCGCTTCTAATAAACCTTCAATTTCCCTCTTTTTGTTTTCTTTGGTTAGAGCCAGGGTTGCTTGGACAGCCGAGGTAATTTTATTTTTTTCTTTAATAATAAAATCGCATTCTTTTTTGTCTTTATAATAATAAATTTCCTGGCCTCGTCTTTTTAATTCAATAAAAATTAAATTTTCCAGCATCTTGCCTTTGTCTTCTGAAAAAGAAAATGCCACCGTGTTTCTCATGCCGTTGTCTATAACATAAACTTTTTTGTCGGATACATATTGTTTTTTGAGCGAATAATCATATTTGTATAATTCAAAAATCAAATAGCTTTCCTGCATAAATTCCAAATAATTCTTAACCGAGGTTGCGCTCTTAAAGTTTAAAGTATTTTTTAAAGAATGATAGCTTATTTCTTGAGTAAAATTAGCAAATAAATAATTCGCTAATTGTTTAAAATTTTTAGTGTCTTTAATTTGGAAACGAACCAACAAATCCTTATAAATCACATCTTCGTAAATTCGTTTAACAAATTCGCTGTCTTGATGCTTAACAAATTCCGGAAATCCGCCTTGTTTCAAATAATAATCAAAATTTTTTAAAATATCGGCTTGAGCGATCGTTCCCTTCATTTGAAAATCTTTTTTCTTAAACATCAGAAATTCCTTAAAAGAAAAAGGATACAGATCTATTTTAAAATAACGGCCGGTTAAATGGGTGGCCAGCTCCGAGCCAAGCAACTTGGCGTTTGACCCGGTTATAAAAACTTTATAGCCTTCATCATAAATTCTTCTGACAAACCTTTCCCATTTCGGCACATTCTGAATTTCGTCCAAAAAAATCGTTTGGGCCTGATGCGTTTTGCGGAATGCCAGCATTAAATTTTGGAAATCTGAAACCTCAAAACCCAGAAGCCTTTCGTCGTCAAAACTAATATAATAAAATTGCTTTATTTTTCTTGAAAATTGAGCTAAAAGCGTTGACTTGCCGCTCCTCCTGATGCCAGAAATAGCGGTTATTTGGTTGGTTCTTAAATATTTCTGAAAATTAATGTCCCGAATTACGCCTATGTCTTTGGACCTAAAGGCGCTTGATTGATCAGAAATAATATCTTCTAATTTGTTTATGTTTATCATAAATTATTTACATTGTAAATGTTAATAATATAAATTTATACACATTTACAGTGTAAATTATATTAAACCGTTTGTCAAATATTGCTTATTCGCAATTACCCGCCAAATTCCTTTTGCGCTTGGCTGAATTTTTTGGAAGTAATAAGACCAATTTCATAAGCCAACCGAAACCGAATTTTAAATTTATCAAAAAGTCGGCTGATTTTTTCAATGCCTTCCTTCTTCTGGCTGTCTGGCAAAGAATTGGTTTGGATAATTTCATCTAATACCTGCCAGATTATCTGTTGCAATTCTGCGCCCAAACTATATTTATATTCTTTGCGAAATTGCTGGACGACCCTGTAAACAAATTTAATGAACTCATAAGTTTTGATATAAATCGGCAAATGGGAATATTGAGCCATAAAATTTTGCTGTAAGCATAAAATCTATTGCCTTAACGAACACAGCGGACATTGTAACTGAAAGTCTTAGTACCGTAGCTCGTGTTGCCGTTGTTCAAGTTCACGTTCCAGGCATTGGCAGTATTATTGTAGTTCTCCGTAGAAGACCAGAAGTTGTTGCCGGGATTAGGCAAACTGTTAGCAGAACCGTCAATATAGGCCTGTTGTAATTGTTTCTGCGTTGGCAAATACCAATCGCTATAACCGCCAAAACCGCCTCCTGAATTATACGAGTTTAACGCGTTGCAAAAACCAATGGCTCGACCCCCGGTTGGCCTGGTTCCGTCAGTCACTGCGCCAAAAGTATTTTTAGTTGAGCTGGCGGAACCGGCTTCTGCCGCTACATCGGACCAGTACAAGCCCGTGCGCCCATCTCTTTTAATCATACCGCTAAATAAATCCAGTTCAGACGGCTCGTCCTCGCCAGCAGCAACCGAGCCCAGATAATTTATCGCTTGGTAATCGCTTGCTGGCAAGTCCGCTATTATGGTCCAGGTCGCCTCCTCGCCGGTGTATTCACCGCTCGTGCCAGTAGAACTAACCCAGTCATCTTTGGTTTGGTTTTTTTGATTGGTGAACATACTGCCAGTAACCTGCGCGCCGTCAACAAAAGCAATTTTATCATTGGCAATATCGCCAGCCGCGGCGTCGCCGGCGGAAGTGTCCACCACATTAACATTGCCAGCAAAACCAAAAATTGTTACACCGCTTTTAATGTTGGCGCTGGCCAAATACGAATCCACAGCGGCCAAAGTCGTAGCCTCATAATAACCGGCGCTCACGGTATCGTTAGCATCTGATAAAGTTTGAGTGGTTATTGAACCGGTTACTTCTACGCCATCCACCCAGGCGATTTTGCCGGCAAGGATATCCGTGTCCGCGGCATCGCCCGTGTCTTTCATGCACCAGCGGTTAGAGCCGTCGCCGGCGCCGTCATAAGCAGTGGAAACCAGATTGTCTGCGCCGTCAAAGCTGGAAGTGGCGCAAGCTAAAACAAGGGTGCCGGTATCTAAAGTCCAGTCCGCGGTTAAGTGCGCGGTTTTAGCGGAAAAAACATCAGCCGCCGCAGCCGTGCCGCCGTCCGGAGTTAAAGTGCCGGCTACGCCAAGATACGAGGTACCCAGTTTGACCGTAGTCGTGGCAATATCCGGAATTGCCTCATAAATCTGCTTAAGAGTGTAAAGAGTGGCGGCAGGCAAAGCAGAAGGCGCAAAATCGTGATTAGCTTCGGTGTTAGTGGCGTTGGTCGCCAGCCGGTTGTAAATGTCAGTTAAAGTGTAAAAAGTCGCGGCTGGGCTGGCGGATGGCGTTAAAGAGCCGGCTTTGACAATAGCCGCCACCAAGCCAATAGAAGCTACTACTACTAAAATGAATTTGAGCGTTGCCAGCCAAGGGCTCATCCGCCTCTGGCGGAAAAAAAGGGTTTTTTTTAAGCATGGGATTGGAATATTAAAATTTTTAGAAATTTGCTGTTTAGCCCTATCTGGTTTTATTTTACCACTATTTAGTGAATAAAACCAACTGATTTATCCACAATGTAAAACTCCAGACACAAACTCCAGACACCGAGTGTCCAAGAGGACACTCGGTGTCTTTGTCTTAGTCTTTCCAATATAAAAAAGCCGTTCTGATGCTGCCAGAGCGGCCCTTGGTAAAGTCTAAAAAAACTATTTATTCCTAAATGTCAGCAACAGTCACGGACTGCGAAACAATTATCATGATAGCAACTAAAGGGTATTCTCTGTTAAATTTGTAAATCATTGCCATGACTTCAAAAAGAATCTGAGCAGCTACCCTGACAAATTCTTGCCGATAAAGCAATATTTTTCCGGTGCAGGGAATCAGGCCATTTTCCAAGCCTAAACCCATTCTAATTTCTATCTCGCAGGGCAACCCTGCAAAACGTTTGATTGAATCCCGGATTTGCATAACCAACGGATTCTCATTATATTGCTGGTCAGAAGTCAAAACATTAATCCCCGTCTTAGTCGTAAAAACAAAGTCTTGACAATCGCGCAATTTGGAAAATTCTTTAGACTCAATAGTAATCATCTTTCCTCCTTCCTCCTCTCACGATACACGATGCGCGTATCACAATACAAGACGAGTTATTCGGGATTGTGTTCGTGTATCGTAATGTGAGTCGTGTTATGCGTAGCGTGAATCGTGATTTAGGCAATCCCATATTTACCTCCACTCTTGAGGTGAACTTTTGGGAAAATGTTTTTCAACTGCTTGCCAAAAACCTCGAGAAGCCTCATCAAGTTTTAAGTTGACAATCTTGACTTTGCCGGTTTTTTGGTTGACTATCGCTCTGCCCTGGTCATCATTTTTAAAAACTATCAAATTGGGTGCTGGAGACGACTGGGCGCCAAAACAAAACACTAATCCAAAATCTTCTACTCTGATTCCGGCAAGGCATTGACGGAACAATTCCATATCCGCAAGCCACTGCCAAAACAGTTCCGCGGCCTCGCTAAGTTTCAAATTCATAATCTTAACTTGACAAGGCTTCTGGGTAATTTCTACTTTACCAGTACCATCACGATTTTCAAAAATTATCTGCCGAATATCAAACTTCAACTGGTTTCCGCGGTAAAATATGTCAGAGGAACAAGATATTGTTTCGGACTCTAGCAATTCTTCTGCTGCCTTTTCGAATTGATTCTTTGAGTGTAGCGGGGCTGGCTTAATATCACTGACAGTCAAAAACAAAACAGTTGCAAGCACTGCTAACCCCAACAAAAGCAACCAAAGTCTGTCTGTTCTCATGTCTAATTCCCCCTTGTTGAATTTTAAAAAGGACAATTTTACTTCTATAACCCATAACCCTCTTTATACATCGCCTCAACCTCCTTCTTATACTTACTCCCAATCACAGCCCGGCGCAGTTTTAAAGTCGGAGTTAACTCCTCGGCTTCTTGGCTAAACTCTTGGGCGATAAGCGCGAACTTTTTCACTTTTTCAAAATCAGAAAACTCGCGCAGTTGACGCTCAATTTCCTGTTCAAAAAGATGCTTGACTGCATCATTGGCCAACAGTTCTCTAATCTCTCTATAACTTATTTGTCTTTCTTTGGCAAATTCTTTTAATTTTTCAAAATCAGGCACAATTAAACTGCTTATAAACTTTCTTTGATTGCCGATAATCATGGCTTGATTAATGTATTTTGAAAGTTGCAAAGCATTTTCAACTGGCTCGGGCGCCACATTTTTTCCGCCGGCAGTAATAATCATCTCCTTTTTGCGGCCAATGATTGTTAAAAATCCTTGCTCATCTAAAAAACCCAAATCCCCAGTAGCAAACCAACCATCAGCGGCCAATACCTGATGGGTTTCTTGGGGCTTTTTCCAATAGCCAGGCATAACATTGCCGCCTTTGACCATAATCTCTTTGTCCGGGGATATTTTTACTTCTACGGCTTCCAATGGCAAACCGACCGTGCCAAATTCATATTTTTCTAATCTGTTGACAGTGACTACTGGCGCGGTTTCGGTTAAGCCGTAACCCTCAACAATCCGGATGCCCAAGTCCTCAAAAAACCGAGCTATTTGCTTGCTTAAAGAGGCCCCGCCGGAAATAGCAAACCGCAAATGTCCGCCCAAGCCAGCGCGGACTTTTTTACAAACCAGTTTATCTAAAAGGTTGGCCTTAAGTTTTGCAAGTGTACCAAGCGAGCGACCCTCGCGCCGCGCGTGGTGAAGCTCGCTTTGAGCTTTAAGGGCGGCAAAAAATAGTTTTTTCTTTAAGGCTTTTCCTTGTTTGACCTTGTCAAGAATTTTTTCATAGACCCGCTCAAAAATCCTGGGCACGCAAACAAGGACTGTTGGTTTAACTTCGCGCAAGTTATCAGAAAGCTTTTTCACGCTCTCGGCATAATAAATAGTAGCTCCCTTGCTCATTGGCGTATAATAGCCAGCCATTCGTTCCAGCACGTGAGAAAGGGGCAGAAAAGACAAAAAACTATCTTCTTTAATAATAGGCACGGCCTTGGTGGCCGCCTCAACATTGCTTAAAAAATTCTGGTGGCTAAGCATCACGCCTTTGGGCTCGCCGGTAGTGCCCGAAGTATAAACAATACTGGCAATCTCTTGGGGGTTCCCATTTTCCCAATTCAATTTTTTTTGGCAAATCTTGCCTAATTCTATCACCTCGTCAAAAAGCATCATCCCAGGTTCTTTAAATTTACCGTCTAAACAAATAATGGTCTCGAGCATTTTCAGCCGGCTTCTGATGGTTAAAATCTTATCAATATTTTCCTCGCCGGCAACAAATAAAACCTTGGCGCCGGAGTCCTCCAGGATATACTGAATCTTAGCCGCGCTTAGGGTGGTATGGATAGGTACAGAGATGCCATCAGCAGACATGGCGGCCAAATCAACAATAGCCCAAGCTGGCCGATTTTTTGACAAAATGGCTATCCTCTCGCCCTTGGCCAGGCCTAATTCCAAAAGTCCTTGAGCAAAAAAACGAACAAACTGGCTGGATTGAGTGTAGGTTATCCCCTGCCATTGGCCGTCTTTTTTAGCCACCAAAAAATCTTTATTGGGATGTTGACTGACCGTCTGAAAAAATTGACTAGGAATTGTTATCATATAATCATTTAACATATTTTCATTTGTCATCTAAAAATAACTGTAGTTGCTGTAGTTAATAAATTGTTAATGAGGTTAATAAAGTTGTTAATAAAGTTAATAGACCCGTCGTCGCCATTATTAACTCTATTAACTACCGTATTAACTACCTTATTAACCCACCGTATTAACTTTATTTATGTTCACAGATGATAAATGAATATATGTCCAAATGAAAATATTAATCATTCTATCCTACACCCTAATCAAAAAAACCGCAAGCAAAGCGGCTTTTTTATTTTCCGTTATCTTTTAAAAACCCTGTTATTTTTTCAAAAATTTCATGTTTTTGGTCGCAGAAAAAAGGATTATGCTCATGATCATCAAGCAGCATCAGTTCTTTTTTAGCGCTCCTGATTTGTTTATAAACATAGAGCGCGCTCTTGGGATGCACTACCCTATCTCTTGTTGATTGGATAATTAAAGTGGGCACTCTAACCAAAGACGCCTCTTTCTTGGTATAATTCCTGGTAAAATCGAAAAAATCTTTAATATTTTTTATGGCAACTTTTGTGTAGCCGCCCCTGTCTTCATATTCCAAAAGTTCTTTCTTATTGCCCAGTTTTTTTGTTTGATAGTTAAAAAAAATTCTTTTGAGCGGCAACATCAGGCGATAAAAACGATCCCTTCTAATATAAACCGAGGGTCCCAGCAAAATTACTGATTTTATAATGTCAGGATAACGTACAGAAAAGTCAATGGCCAAATTAGCGCCAAAAGAATAGCCAACTAAGAAAATTTTCTGATACTTATCTTTAACTGCTTGAATCTCTTTATCAACCGACTGCCACCAATCGCCAGACGTGGTTTTAGCCAAATCTTCAGGACAAGAGCCATGGCCAGCTAACCTCACCCCCATGGCATCAATTCCTTGACCAGCCAAATATTCACCAATTTCCCGCAAATCATAAATACTCCCGGTAAAGCCGTGAATTAGCAAAGCCAAACTTTGGCTCCCGGGATTAGCCGGATAAAAAAATGGTTTTGCTTTTTCTTTAATTTCAGCCATATATATCTCGCCATTCCTCCTTTCCTAACTAATAAATTCTCTTATCTATTACTAGATTATAACATAAAAGTATGGCACTGTCCCTATATTGGGGTGATAAATTAACTTAGGTGGATTGATTTATAGCTAAGATTACATTAAGATTAGTGAAACTATGGAGTTCAAGGTCTCAAAGTAGACCTTGAGACCTCCATTTCTAACTTTTAATGCAATC